>DAIRSC010000065.1:0-11091 GCA_036804585.1 Chitinophagaceae bacterium | reverse complement strand
ATGCCCGAATGGCGAATGGATTCGTAAATCGGGGAATGTATTGTTGGTGAGGTAAGCTTGGGGTCAAACGAACAGCAATTTATACGAGTATTACGTTTAAAATATTTTACCGGTATTCAAACTCACCCAATGCCGATTGTACAATCAAAGATTTTTGTTCGGCAGCTTCAACCCGACCAATAATTTGTGCATCGATCTGATACGATTGTGCGATGTGAATTAAAGATTGGGCTGTTTCGCGATCGGTGAATATGTCTAAACGATTACCCATATTAAAAACCTGATACATCTCACGGGGGTCTGTTCCAACCGCTTCACGAATCCATTCGAAAATAAAAGGAGGTTCAAACAATTGGTCCTTGATGACTCTTAAACCCGAAGGGATATATTTTAAACATTTGGTTTGCCCACCACCGGTATTATGAATAATGCCGCGAATCGATGAGTGATGTTTCGCTAAAATATCTTTCACCACCGGAGCAAAGGTTCGGGTGGGTGACAGGAGTAATTTCCCGACAGGCATACCATTGGGTGCCGTATCGCTTAAACGATGTTTGCCCACATACAAAATCGACTCATCGAGTTGCTGATCATAACTCTCCTTATACTGCAAATAATGTTTGCTCAATAAATCATGTCGGGCACTGGTGAGGCCATTACATCCGATACCGCTATTGTATTCGTTTTCGTAGGTGCTTTGTCCGTATGAAGCAAAACCCACAATCACATCGCCCGGTAAGGGTTGCACATGTACAACCTGCGAACGAAGTAGTCGCGCCATGGCGGTATATCCCACATCAATGGTTTTTACCAAATCGCCCACATCGGCCGTTTCGCCACCGGCATGATGAATACGAATGCCCCATTGGGCCCAGTCGTGTATGAGTTGATCGCATCTCTGAATCACTGAACTCAGCACCTCGCCGGGAATAAGATTTTTGTTACGGGCAATGGTAGAAGAAAGTAAAAAATCGTTGGTAGCACCACTGCAAATCATGTCGTCAATATTCATCACCATGGCATCCTGGGCAATGCCTTTCCATACACTCAAATCGCCGGTTTCTTTCCAGTACAAATAAGCAATGATGGATTTGGTGCCGGCCGTATCAGCATGCATGATACAACAATGTTCTTCGCTGCCACTTAAATGATCGGGCAGAATTTTGCAAAAAACATCGGTGTATAAACCTTTGTCTAAATTTTTGATGGCAGCATGTACATCCTCTTTTTGTGCGGATACCCCGCGTCGGGCATATAATTCACTCATGATTCAGGCTGTAAAGTTGCAAAACTCCCATCGAAATACAAGGAAAAAAATAAAGCGGTGTGGGCGGATTAGTCAAAATGGGGGAATAGGTTGCCGATTGTTTGATTGGGTTTGTACAAAAGCCGGTGCATCTTGTGCGAACTAACATATATAAAAGTCATCCTCATTGATTTTATTTTTGGGCAACAGGAAAATGAGGGTTCAACAATGCGGTCAAAAATTGAAAAATGCT
The DNA here is from genome assembly GCA_036804585.1 of Chitinophagaceae bacterium. Classification (GTDB taxonomy): domain Bacteria; phylum Bacteroidota; class Bacteroidia; order Chitinophagales; family Chitinophagaceae; genus OLB11. Next base: position 9,592 of record DAIRSC010000065.1, on the reverse strand, counting down.
TTAAATTTGAATCTGAATAAATGAATGATGAAAACAAATCAAGTTGAACTTTTAATCGCATTGGCCAAAGAAATTAAGGCCGAAAAGAAGATAAAAACCAAGGTGGAAGCAACGCTTCAGTCTGCAAAAATCCTCACCAAACATGGGAATTTCACGGGAAAATATAGCAATTTAAGCAGAGTGGTAACGAGCGTTAAATGATCATTTACAGAAACAGACCAAATCTAACGATTGGGTTTCATGGATGTGATGAGTTCGTAAGAATTGAATTGGTCAACAATCCCAATACGGTAAAAAAAAGCCAGGAAACATATGATTGGCTGGGGAATGGATTTTATGTTTGGGAAAATAATTACGAGCGAGCTTTCCAATGGGCGAAGGATAAACTGAAGAGAGGGACACTAAAAACGCCCTCGGTCTTAGGGGTGGTATATTTACTTGATTACTGTTTAGATTTTACTGATAGTGAATTTATTGAGGTGCTAAGTAATTATTATGAATTGCTCAAAGCGGATTTGATGGTTAGCGGTAAAACTTTACCTAGAAATAAAAACTTACATCAGGATCATTATCATGACCTCGTTTTAAGAGAACTGGATTGCGCTGTGATTGAATATTTGCATCAAAAAATTGAAGAAAAAATGAATCAGGATATGGCGAAAAATGGTTTTAGTCATTTGACGCCTTTTGATACTGTAAGAGGTGTGTTTACAGAGGGTGGACCTGCTTTTGAAGGTGCCGGCATTCAATTAAAAAGCCATATTCAGGTATGTATCCGAAATTTAAATTGCATCAAAGGCTTTTTTATTCCGCGTCAGGAAGTATCCTTTTCTGAATAATACCGACCAAGAAAAGATAATTTTGGAGCATTTTTAACCTAATCGGCAAAGCGGTTTGCGGAATCAACATATCTCATTTTAAATTTGATCCATATTCCATCGCCGTCATGTGTTACCGAACCAAACTCACAGCCACTATCTCACAAATTGAAGACAAATTTGAAGGTCGCCTCGAACCGGTCCCTGAGTTGTTTAATCCCGGCCTGGAGTTAAATGGTTTTGCAATGCCCCATACGCCCGTGCTTTGCGCCGACGACTTATCCCATTTAAAAATCATTCAATGGGGGTATGAAGTGAATTGGCAAACGGTTCCATTGCTGAATGCTCAATTTGAAACCGCTCAGGATAAAATGAGTTTTAAACCTTATTTACAACAACGATGTTTGATTGCTGCTGACGGCTTTTACGAATGGAAATGGCTCGATGAAAAAGGTAAAAAAAAGGAAAAATATTTATTGCAATTACCCAATGAATCTGTGTTTTTTTTGTGTGGTCAATTTCGCGATAGCACCGATACCAATACCGGTGAGGTCAATCGTTCATACATCATTTATACTTTGTCGGCCGATGGAGTGATGCGTGATATTCATAACAGCAAACTGCGCATGCCTTATGCACTCCGGGATTTAGAAGCTGGCATCAAATACCTGAAAGGAGAAAACCCCAATCCCTTTATCGACTGGCAGCCTGTAAAAGTTTCCTGATAAAAGGGCAAATCACCGAAGTGTCATTTATAACGACATATCATGGCGAAACTGCTTTTTTAAGTCGCTCAAATCCAAATAGGGGAATTGCGATTCAAGGCTTATACAACGATTCAGTTGATTCTGCTTGAAAGCCTGATGGGCTTCGCTGCGAACATCTTTGGCTTGATGCCTGGCAGCCCGGTTCAGTTGTTCCATTTCTTCCATCAATGGAAAGTCGGCTGCGTCGATACAGGCCCATTTAAAACGTTCCCATACATATTGAGTGGCCTCATAATTAGGATGTACTTTATCTGCATCAAAAAAGCGATAGTCCCTGAGTTCATCGTTCACAATCTCATAAGCCGGAAAATAATAAACCTCCTTCAATTGATGCACTGCTTCAATGAGACGGGCTTTACTGCGGTTGTTTTCGATCAACCCATCCCGCACATGCCTCACCGGACTAATGGTAAAATAAATTTGAAGTTGGGGATTGAAGGTTTTTAGTGCCGCACACAATTCTTCGAGGGCTTTGCGGATGACCTCCACTTCCAGCAAATCCTTGCGAAACCAATCATGGGGTGCCCGGTGATTATTATTGACATAAATGCCTTCCTGTAAATGAAAATAGGCAAATGCAGAGCCGAGGGTAAAAATGGCACTGCGGGCTTCTTTTAAAAATGCGTGATGTTGGAGAATTTGTTGATTCATCAAATGCAAGGCTTCAGTGCTTTCTAAGGCAGAGTAATCGGAATGATGGTACCAATTATGCCAATATTCGTTGAGTTGAAAGAGTTCATCGGGGCAATATTGTTTTTGGAGGATGATGTCTTGCACTGAACGGCAAATACTGAGCGGATTAAATACCACGCCATGGGTGTTTTGGGCTACCCGAAATCCAGCCTGGCTCAAGTAACGCCCCATATGAGTTGTAAAACATGATCCATTCAGATAAATAGCCTCCGAATGACGAATTTTGTTTTCGACGTCGGGAAAGGAAAAAGGCAGGCACCATTGCATGGGGCAAAGATAGTCTGAGACCGTTGCAAAAGTGATTTGGCAAAAAAGTTCAAGGCTTTTTGAATTTTTAAGTACGGAGTTATCTTGTTGATCATGATATCGTTAAAATTCAAAGTAACGCAGAAATTTGAAGCCAAATGACTTAGCCAATAATTCTGGATAGTTTTGTAATGATCTCTGTCTGAGGATCGAATGAACACCACTTAACCACGGTTGAAATTCACTCAATGATACGCATCCATTTTTTTGACAATTTGATGACATTGAGAAAATAATGTGTGCAGAATAGTTCTTTTTTCTGAAAGAACCAAAAGTGTTTATGCCTAAATTTAAATCCGCTGTAATGCTTGATTTCAGACACTTTTAGAAAAAAAACATGATTTTTATCAGCTTATTCCACATCGATAAAATGCAATGGATTTTTTTTCCATTCTGTGTGTAATTTTCAGATTTCAGGTACTACCTTTGCCCAATTCTGAATTTAACACAAAATTACATATAACTGATGTTAAGTTATTTACCCCGCATGGCGAAAGATTGCAAAGGATTCATACTGCTTTTCATATTTATAACGCTTCAGGCGCTTAACGTGAGTGCCGCACCTGATGGAAAGGCGTTATTTCAGGCCAATTGTGCCTCCTGTCACAATCCCTATAAAGACGCCACCGGTCCGAAGTTGAATGGCGTGGATAGCAGGGTTCCCAGCAAGGAATGGCTTTATAAATGGATCAAAAATTCAGCTTCGCTCATCGCAAGCGGTGATAAATACGCTGTTGAGATCTACAATAAGTGGAACAAAACCGCGATGACATCTTTCCCTAACCTCAGCAATGAGGATATTGATGCGATCATCTCTTATGTGAATCAGCCACCTCCAACAGCACCCAAAGCCGAAGGTCAACCCAACGGAGCACCACAAAGTTCTGATAATACCCTCCTGTATGTAATTTTGACCATCATTTTGCTGATTGTTGTATTTATTCTCACACAGGTCAACAAAGTTTTAAGTCGCTCGGCTACCGCCAAAAAGGGATTGCCTTCACCGAAAGCTGTTCCTTTTCTCCGCAACAAAGTAGTGATTGCATTAATTGCCATTATTCTTATTGTTGGATTCGGTATTTGGTTGACCAAAGGTTCAGAATTTGGCCGTCAAAAAAATTACATGCCTAAGCAACCTATTTTCTATTCACACAAGGTGCATGCCGGTATCAATCAAATTAACTGTCTCTACTGCCATGCCGGTGCTGAAAAGAGCCGCCATGCCATGATTCCTTCTACCAATGTTTGCATGAACTGTCACAAACAAATCAACGAGTACACGGGTGCTGAAACCCATCCTTTGGTTGATTTGGAAGGCAACAAAGTAGATGGGAACAAAGAAATCCAAAAATTATATGAGTATGCCGGTTGGGACGCTGGGAGAAAAGACTATAAACGCGATGCTTCCGGAAATATTCTGGCCAAGCCCGTTGAGTGGGTAAAAATCCACAACTTACCGGATCACGTTTACTTCAATCACTCTTTGCACGTGGTTTCAGGTAAAATTGCCTGTCAGCGTTGCCATGGAAATATTGAAGAAATGGATGAGGTGTATCAGTTCGCTGATTTGAGTATGGGATGGTGTGTGAACTGTCACCGTGAAACCAAAGTTCAATTTGCTGACAATAATTACTATTCCATCTTCCAAAAATATCACCAGGAAATCAAAGAAGGCAAACGAACTGATGTCAAGGTGAGTGATATTGGAGGATTGGAATGTCAACGTTGTCACTACTAATCTCTATTTTCTTAAAATCATAGTATTCCGAAATAAGAATCCTGAATCCGAAATTATATGAGCAAAAAACAATATTGGCAAGGACTTGAAGAGTTGAACCAGACTCCTGCGTTTAAAGCGAAGGCAGCGAATGAGTTCCAGGAAGATCTTCCTTTTGGTGATGTGGATCAGCTCGCCAAAGCGCCAACTTCAAGAAGAGATTTCCTGAAGTATCTGGGTTTCAGTACTGCTGCTGCCACATTGGCCGCCAGTTGTGAGATGCCGGTTCGTAAGGCCATTCCTTATGCCATCAAGCCTGAAAACGTAACACCGGGTGTGCCTTTGATGTATGCCTCTACTTATGTAGATGGCGGTGAAGCTGTTCCTGTATTGGTACGCACACGTGAAGGTCGTCCGATAAAAATTGAAGGAAACGCCGATAGCAAACTGACAGAAGGTGCCACCACTGCCCGTATTCAGGGATCTGTTTTGAATTTATATGATGCAGCCCGTGCCAAATTTCCAACCATTGATGGCAAGGAAGTTAGCTGGGAAGCCATTGATAATGCCGTAGCACAAGCACTTACAGCCGTTGGTTCACAGCCACTTTATCTTGTTACTTCAACGATGAATAGTGAATCGACCTTATCTGCAGTTGCACAATTTGTTCAAAAATATCCAAACACCAAACACGTTCAGTACGACGCAATATCTTACAGCGGTATTTTGGATGCTAACCAAAATTCTTTCGGTCAGCGGGCTATTCCTGCTTATCGTTTCGATAATGCCAAAGTTATTGTTAGTATCGGTGCCGATTTTGTGGGTACCTGGATTTCGCCTGAAATTTTTGCTAAACAATATGGTAAAACTCGAAAAATAAGTGCTAAAAATCCGGTGATGGGTAAACATTATCAGGTTGAAGGCATGATGAGTTTAACAGGTGGTAGCGCAGATGAGCGTTATACTTGCAAACCTTCGCAGTATGGAGCCGTTGCAGCAGCTTTGCTCGCAGAAATCAATGGTGTTAGTGCATCAGGCCTGAATGCCGGAATGAGTGCTGCCGTTAAAAAAATGGCTGCGGATTTAAAAGCGCATCAAGGTGCAGCATTGGTGGTTTGCGGAAGCAATGACGCAGCAACCCAAATTGTAGTCAATGCCATCAATAACGCATTAGGTGCATATGGTTCAACCATCACTTTTGCAACAACCAATCAAACGAAAAAAGGAAATGATCATGAGATGGCTCAATTTGCTGAAGCGCTGAAAGGCGGACAGGTCGGTGGAGTGATGTTCTTTGATTGTAATCCGGTCTATGACCATCCAATGGGTGAAGCATTGGGAATAGCCCTCGGTGGATTAAAATTATCACTGGCTTTGAACGATCGTATGGACGAAACGGCGTCTAAATGTAAAATCACCGCGCCGGTCAATCATTGGTTGGAAAGCTGGGGAGATGCCTCGTCGCATACCGGCTATACATCCCTGATGCAGCCAAGCATCGTGCCTTTATTTAAAACACGTGGACTAGATGAATCATTGCTGAAATGGGCAGGTAATCCGGTTTCACAATATGAATATGTAAAAAATTATTGGATAGGCAAATTAGGAAGTCAAACAGCTTTTGATGAAGCCATCCAAAAAGGCATTCTTGAGCCTGAAACCATGCCAGTGGCCGCTGCTTCGTTCTCAGGAAATGTGGCGGTTGCGCTTTCGCAAATTGCTGCTGCTAAATCCAGCGCAGAAGGAGCTCCGGAATTAATTATTTATGAAAAAGTAGGAATTGGAAGAGGTGCTGCATGGAGTAATAATCCATGGTTACAGGAAATGCCTGATCCGATCACTAAATGTACCTGGGATAACTATGTAATCATGTCTCCGAACCGTGCTAAAAAAATGGGTGCGGAACTGACTGATTTGAACGAAGTAGATCGCGATAAAAAAGTATTCTCCATTAAAACAAACGGTAAAGAAGTTAAGTTGCCGGTATTGGTTGTTCCGGGTGTACACGATGATGTTATTGCTGTAGCCCTCGGTTATGGACGGAGTAAAACAGTGGGTAAAGCAGCTGCCGATTTAGGTGTGAATGTCTACCCATTGATGGCGCAGGACGCCACCGGAAATCTGAGTTTTTATGCTGCTGCCGTAGATTTAAAAAATACCGGCGAAACATATCAGCTGGCCATCACGCAGACCCATCATAGTTATCAGAATGATCGCCCGATTATTCATGAATATTCTTTAAACGAATTTAAAAAAGATCCTAATCAACTTTACAACAAACGTAAAGATGCTTTAGGTCATTATATCTCTCCGGATGGTGTGGTTCATCATGGTGGTCATGGTGAACCCGGCCACGATGCGCACGGTGCTAAAGATGCACATGCTGCAAAGGATGCACATGGTGATGCGCACGCTGACCCGCATGCAGCCGCAGCACATGCTACTAAAACGGAGGAGGACTGGCAGGAAGCTTATCGCAAGAATGGGACATTGTATCCAAATTTTGAATCCCATGGGATGAAATGGGGGATGAGTATTGACCTGAATAGCTGTGTTGGTTGCGGTTCTTGCACCATCGCTTGTCAGGCTGAGAACAATGTTTCCGTAGTGGGTAAAAATCAGGTGCTGTTGGTGCATGATATGCATTGGATTCGAATCGACCGATATTTTGCCGGTGATCCGACCAAGCCGGATTCAATTCAAACCTTATTCCAACCGATGCTTTGTCAGCATTGCGATAATGCACCTTGTGAAAATGTTTGTCCGGTTAACGCCACCAACCATAGTTCGGAAGGAATGAACCAAATGGCTTATAATCGTTGTATTGGTACTCGTTACTGCGCCAACAACTGTCCTTATAAAGTTCGTCGCTTTAATTGGCGCGACTGGAATGAAGCAGATTGTTTTGATGACAACGTATACACGGATGGTCGACGTGACGATATCAACGACGATATTACGCGAATGGTATTGAATCCGGATGTTACGGTTCGTAGTCGTGGTGTAATGGAAAAATGTAGTTTCTGTGTTCAGCGATTACAAGGGGCCAAAGCCACTGCTAAAAATCTAGGTCGTTTGATGAAAGATTGTGATGTTAAAGTTTCGAGTCATCTGGCTTGTCCGACAGATGCAATCTTTTTCGGTAATGTCAATGACCGGGAGAGCGCCATCTTTAAATTAAGATATGAAGATCAGAAGGAGCGTGTATTCCATGTTTTAGAAGAGATTCATACTTTACCGAATATCAATTATTTGTCAAAAATCAGAAACGCATCAGAAGTGATGAGTCGCAATCCAGAAGAAGCATCACACGGATCTGAAATAGCACACGCCTAAATCATCAATAAAGTAAACACCCCGGGTGTTCAAAAATAAAAGAAGATATGCATTTAAAGTACGAATCGGTTATCAGAGAAGCCTTAGTGGACGGTAAGAAGGATTATCATCAGGTGACGGAAGATATATGCGCACCTATTGAAAACAAGCCCACAAAGCTTTGGAAAATTGGTTTCTTTCTTTCAGCCTCATTACTCCTTTTTGGGGTATTTAGTGTGGGTTGGGAAGTTTATTGGGGAACAGGGGTTTGGAACCTGAACCGTACCATCGGATGGGGTTGGGATATCACCAACTTCGTATGGTGGGTAGGTATTGGTCACGCCGGAACCCTCATTTCTGCGATTCTCTTGTTATTCCGCCAGGGTTGGAGAACCGGTGTAAACCGCGCTGCGGAAGCGATGACGATTTTTGCGGTAATGTGTGCCGGTCAGTTTCCGATTTGGCACATGGGTCGTGTTTGGGATGCCTTTTTCGTTTTACCTTATGGAAATACACGTGGACCGCTTTGGCCGAACTTCGTTTCTCCATTGTTATGGGACGTATTCGCGATCTCTACTTATTTTACGGTATCCTTATTATTCTGGTATTCGGGCTTGATTCCAGATTTTGCAACGATCCGCGACCGTGCGAAAACTAAATTCCGCAAGGCTGCCTACGGGTTGGCTTCATTTGGTTGGGCAGGAAGCGCCAAACATTGGCAACGTCATGAAATGTTATCATTGGTACTAGCTGGTTTGAGCACACCGCTGGTACTTTCTGTACATACCATTGTATCCTTTGACTTTGCCACCTCGGTCATTCCGGGATGGCATACCACCATCTTCCCGCCTTATTTCGTTGCTGGTGCTGTATTCTCAGGATTTGCGATGGTACAAACCTTGCTGGTGATTACACGTAAAGTATTAAAACTGGAAGATTATATCACCATCGGTCATATCGAAGCCATGAATAAGGTAATTGTACTGACCGGATCTATTGTAGGTGTGGCCTATTTGACCGAGTTGTTCATTGCCTATTATAGTGGAGTGCTCTGGGAGCAGGAAGCTTTCCGTTTACGTGTTATGGGACCATACTGGTGGGCTTATTGGGCGATGATGACCTGTAACGTGGTTTCTCCACAGTTATTCTGGTTTAAAAAATTGCGTCGTAATATTTGGTTTACCTTTTTCATGAGTATTATCGTAAACATCGGGATGTGGTTTGAACGTTTTGTAATCATTATGTCTTTGCATCGCGATTACTTACCAAGTAGCTGGAGTTATTATACCCCATCATGGACTGAGGTTGGTTTCTATTTGGGTTCATTTGGATTATTCTTCACCTGTTACTTCTTATTTGCCAAATATTTTCCGGTTATTGCCATCGCGGAAATCAAGTTTATCCTGAAAACCAGCGGTGACCGCTATAAACCTGAAATGGAAAAAATTGAAGCGCAATCGACCGAAGAATTTGCCGAGGAACAATCGCATCATCATTAATAGCCTTGTGATTAAGAAGTATTGAACATTAAAAACGAACAACAAATAACATGAGTGTAAAAAAATTTGCAGTAGCTGTATACGACGACGAAGCGGTCTTGTTTCCCGCTGTCAAAAAAGTTCGTAGCGCAGGTTATAAGATTCATGATGTATATACCCCTTTTGCAGTCCATGGATTGGATGTTGCTTTAGGCGAAAAAGAAAGTGATTTGCACGTGGCGGGCGTCATTTATGGAATCACCGGTACAGCAACAGCCCTTGGATTTATGGGCTTGATTTTTACCACCGACTGGCCACTGAATTTTGGCGGTAAACCACATTTTCCTTTACCGGCTTTTATTCCTATTGTGTTTGAGTTGACAGTTCTTTTTGCGGCGGTGGGTATGGTGTTGACATTTTGTTGCCTCAATCAAATCATGCCGGGCGTAAAAAAAAATATCTTTCACCCGCGTAACACAGAAGATAAATTCGTGATGG
>DAIRSC010000064.1:0-11302 GCA_036804585.1 Chitinophagaceae bacterium | reverse complement strand
ACAGGATGTAACGTATAAAATAAAAAAAGACAAGTCAGGCAAATCTGTGTTGCGTTTCTTTTCGTTTATTCCTGCTGAACAAAATATGGTACGACCAACCAATTGTACGGTGTATCGTTTTGGCGTGCGCGAACCAATTTTTTTAGCAGGCGGTGTTCGTACGCAAACTACAACAACGACTATTCAAACACGTGATGGTGTTCGTAATGATGGTGCGCAATTGAATATTGATATGCCAGGTGCTGAAATTCGATTAAATGTCAGTGATCCGGATATGCGTCAGTCAACAACAGTAAGAACCCAAACAACGACTATGACGACCACTACACAGGACATTCCCCCTCATCCGGATGCTGTGAATGATGGCAGCATGGGAACGTGCAGAGGTTATTCTATGTCGCCGGGGCAATTTGAAGATGCCCGTAAAGTAATTTCAACTGAGACTTTTGATGAAACACGTTTGGATATTGCCAAGCAAGCGATTACAGCAAACTGTATGAATACCAATCAGATTATGCAGGTTTGTAAATTGTTCAGTTTTGAAGAGAGTAAATTAGATTTTGCAAAATTTGCATACGCACATTGCAGCGATCCGAATAATTATTTTAAGTTGAATGGGATATTCACTTTTTCTTCTTCCAAACAAGAGCTGACGAATTACATTCAAAGCGCCCGTTAATTTTTTTAGAGTCCGCCACTACGGTATAAATTTTAAATGAGCGCAATTTGTCCCGGATGATAATAAGCATGCGCTATCAGTCCGTGGACGATGACGCCGAAGTTGCCGGTAAGAAGTGAAAATCAAGAAATGAACTGCATGCTTAATGATGTGATTTGATAAATTGCCGTGCATTCAAAAAAGCGAATTCACCCCTGAATCTACTGATATCAAATACTTTCACATTAAACAGCAGCCCCTAATTTAAATGATTCAAAAATGAAAATAGCTCCATCTAATCGGTTCAGAAACAGAAACGAATTCGAAGTTAAATTCTAAAAATTACAAACTGCCATCAGGTTTTGTCAAACGAAATAGCCATCTTGCCATTAATGCTGTTCTTCCGGTTTCGATTCAATTATAAATGCCGTTTTTAACAGAAGTGCATTTGGGATTGAAAGTGTTCCTCGATTGGGCGTTTTGATAAACATAAAAAAGTAAGATATTTCAATCACCTCACCTTCAAGAGGATGTCCGTCCTGTAGTATAGAAATAAAATCTCCAATTTTAATCGGATGTTGAAAAAACAAAATCAAACAGGCTGTGATGTTTGATAGAATCGACATTTCGGCAAAAAGAGCCACTCCAAAAACGGTCAGGAGAGAACTTGCTACGAATAAAATGTTCTCTTGCTTCACACTCCAGATAGAGATGGTGATTACACAAAATGCAATCAATAAGAGCAGATTAATCATTTTCAAAATCTCCTTTCTTTCCACCAATTTGAAATAGGCTTTTAAAACCGTCAGTTTAACGAAATAGTTCAGGATAAAACGAATCGTCAAAAATGCACCAAGCGTAAACAAGGTTTCAATGAACTGGATTTTATAGGTTTCCATATATTAAGAAGTTTGGATTTAGAGTGAACAGGGTGCGCGTACGATGGTTTCTCATTCCATGTAATTATTTCAGAAAGCCTTTTGAATTCCGAAATACTATGAAACGTTTACATCCGCTCCGGGGCATCTACTCCCAGAAGGGAAAGTCCGTGCTGAATGACATGCCTGCATACTTCACTGAGTTGTAGTCGAAACAATCGCGTTGCGGCAGATTCTGCTCTCAATATACTATGTTGGGTCAGAAAACCATTGAATGATTTTGCCAAATGATGTAAATAATTACACAACAGTGCCAGATTATACTCTTCACCTGCTTGTTTTAATACAAGTGGATATTCATCCAGCATACGTATCAATCCTTTCTCATCCTCGTTTAGTGAATGTTCCTCGGTGGTAGTTTCATTTTTCCAATCAGGGTTGGCTTTACGGAAAATGGAAGAAATCCTGGCATGTGTAAATTGTACAAATGGACCGGTGAATCCGTGAAAATCGATGCTTTCTTGTGGATTAAATATCATTCTTTTTTTAGGGTCAACGCGCAATAGATAAAATTTCAAAGCACCTAATCCCAGCATTTGATAAAGCGACTGTAATTCTTCTGCATTGAAGTCGTCTACTTTACCTAATTCTTCTGTGTTCTTGCGGGCTGTGGCAATCATTTCATCTACCATATCATCTGCGTCCACCACAGTTCCTTCACGGCTTTTCATTTTTCCGGAAGGTAATTCCACCATCCCATAGGATAGATGGAATATTCAATCTGCGCAAGGTTCATTCAGTTTTTCTAAGATGAGCTTTAATACCTGCATGTGGTAATTCTGCTCATCACCAATCACATATATGGAGCGCTGCATGTGATGTTCATTGTATTTTAAAACTGCTGTGCCAATATCTTGTGTGATATAAACCGAGGTGCCATCGCCCCGAAGCAAAAGTTTTTCGTCCAATCCTTCTTCCTTCAGGTCTACCCAAACTGATCCATCCTCTTTTTTAAACAGATGACCATTGGTCAATCCCTTTTCTACAATTTCCTTACCCAATAAATAGGTATTACTTTCATAATACATCGCATCGAAAGAAATACCCATGCGTTGATAGGTATGATAAAAACCGGAATAAACCCAATCATTCATTGTTTTCCAAAGGGATAGTGTTTCCGGATCATCGGATTCCCATTTGCGTAGCATCTCCTGTGCTTCCAGCATGATGGGGGCTTTTTTCTCCGCTTCCTCCTGACTCAGTCCTTCATCCTTCAGGCTTTGAATTTGTATTTTATATTCTTCATTAAAACGTACATAATAATCGCCAACCAAATGATCTCCTTTGATTCCGGTATTTTCCGGGTTTGCGCCATTTGCAAATTTTTGCCAGGCTATCATACTTTTACAAATGTGAATGCCCCGGTCATTGATGAGGTTGGCCTTGACCACTTCATATCCATTGTTTTTAAGCAAATTCGATAAAGCGCTTCCTAAAAAAATATTTCGAAGATGTCCAAAATGCAGCGGCTTATTTGTATTCGGTGATGAATATTCAATCATCACTTTTTGTCCATTGGCTGCAAACATCCCAAAGTTTGTCTGTTTGCGTATTTGATGCAGGTACTTAAAGAACATATCTTCTCTCAGGATCAAATTGAGAAAGCCTTTGACCACATTGAAACCCTGAATCAAATCTGCTTTCTCCAGTAAATTCTCTCCAAGTTTTTGAGCGATTTCATCCGGTCGAAGACCTAGTTTTTTACTAAAGGCAAAAGTGACCAAAGTATAGTCACCTTCGAATTCAGGTTTGGTTTCGTTGATAAGGATGTCGGACAACGCTATTTCAGTTTGATAGACCTGCTGAACAGCTAATTGAACGGCTTGTTTGATTTGAAGTGTAATGGACATGAAGTGAAATTCAGGGCTCAAAAGTACGATTTCACCTTTATCATTTTCAGGGTGTAGCAAAAAACATTAGCTTTGTCATCTATGAAGGCTTATTCTATTCTGGCTTTTTTGACATTGATTTTACTGGCTTCTTGTAAAGAGGATTTTAAAGTAGGTGCTGATTATCGTGATATTACTGTGGTATATGGTTTATTGTCCAAATCAGATACTGCGAATTATATCCGCATCACGAAAGGTTTTTACGACGAAGAACAGGATAATCTGATTCTAGCTTCCGTTGCAGATAGCATCTATTACAATAATATTGAAGTTAAACTGGAACAATACAGCAATGGGAATTTGGTGAGTACTATTTTGCTGGATCGTGTGGATGTAAATCTGGAGGGTTTTACAAAGGATAGTGGGGTGTTTGCTTCATCTCCTAATTATGCCTATAAGTTTAAAACAGCTTTAAATGCCAGCAGTCAGTACAAACTTGTCATCCGAAATTTAAGCAATGGCAAATTAATTACTGCTACGACCGGCATCATTAACGATGATGGTAATGTGTTTAAAGTCGAATATCCCAAAGGCTTGTTTGACCGTATCAATATTTCCGAACCAACCGGCATTAGTGTTTATACGTGGAATGCTCCGCCCAATTCTGCTTTTTTTGATGTTGTTCTGCGCTTTTGGTATCAGGAAAAAAACAATACTACTCTTCTGACTACCTATAAGTTTAAAGATTTACCCCTTGCCCGCAATATTCAAACTTCAGGTGGGGTGGTCAGTGTGCAGGTGAATAATGAAGAATTTTATCGTCTGCTGAATTCAGAATTAGGTGCTGCCCCAACTAATATTTCACGCTATGTTGACACACCGGATGTTGTAATATTGGCTGGCGGTAAAGTTCTTAAAACCTATATTGATGTGAGTTCAGCACAAGGTGGTTTGACTTTCGACCAAATCAGACCGATTTATACCAATATTTATTCGGAAGGAGTCCTGGGGAAAGATGCATTAGGACTTTTATCCACTAGAGCCGTTCGTGTTGAAAAGTTTGTTCCTTTCAATAAAAATTCACTTGACTCCATTATTAGTGGTTCACTCACTAAGAACCTCAACTTTGTAGGGGTGTCGAATCAATAGAAGACTTCATCAGCCATTCAACGATTTTTAAATCCATTGGAGTGGTAATCTTGATATTCGCATCCATTCCCTCGCAGATAAATACATCCGTTCCACTTTTTTCAACGACTGAAGCTTCATCGGTGAATTGAACATCTTCTTCCAGTTGAAATGCACTTTGAATGACCGACAATTGAAATGTTTGGGGTGTTTGAACCAGGCGTAGTTGACTTCGATCCAAAGCCTGACTGCCAAATCCATTGATTTGACGAATAGAATCTTTACAAGAGATAACAGGAATTGCGCTACCTTTTTGAAAGGCCAGGGTATAACACCTCTGAAGTAATGACTGATCGATCATTGGCCGAACCGCATCATGAACAAAAACAATACCATCATTACTCAAACAGTTTAAACCATTTCTTACGGATTGAAAACGGGACGGCCCGCCATGGGTGAATTGCACACGATGGGGATCTGACACATGGCTCAAAATTTCTTTTTGCCGACCTTGCTCATTTTCAGGTAAAACGACAATCACTTTTAATTCTTCATCAAATTGCAGAAAGGTATTGATTGCATGTACCATAACTGGCTTGCCCATTAAGGGGAGGAATTGTTTAGGCGTAGCACTTTGCATACGGCTCCCGGAACCACCGGCAACGACAATCGCATATAGCATAGAACAAAAGTACTAAAAAACCATTTTGAGGCTGCTATAAATGCTTTGAGACCATTGCAAAAGTCATTTGGCAAAAAAGTTCAAGGCTTTTTGAATTTTTAAGTATTGAGTGATCTTATTGATCATGATATGGTTAAAAATTCAAAGTAACCCGGAAATTTGAAGCCAAATGACTCAGCCAATTATTTTTGATTGTTTTGCAACAGTCTCGCTTTAAGAAAAGCGGTAGTGCTGTAGTTCAATCTGTATGGAGCAATATAAATATTGAAATAGCTCCGGTCATTTATCTGACTTATAAACAACCTGAAAAACTGTCTTAAAAAATGATTGCTGCGTTTTACCTTTGCGCATGCTTAAAGATTTTCCTGTTCAAAATGAGAAAGAAACCCGAGCCGGATTTGGCGAAGGGATTCATGAAATAGCTGCCGAAAACCCGAACGTAGTTGCATTAACCGCTGATTTGGCCGGATCGCTCAAACTCAATTCGTTTATGAAAGATTTTCCTGAACGATTTATCCAATGCGGTATTGCTGAAGCGAATATGATTGGAATTGCGGCAGGAATGACCATTGGCGGAAAAATTCCATTTACCACAACTTTTGCAAATTTCTCGACTTCCAGAGTCTATGATCAGATTCGACAAAGTGTGGCTTACAGCGGTAAAAATGTAAAAATCTGTGCATCACATGCCGGGCTTACTTTAGGAGAAGATGGGGCTACCCATCAGGTTTTGGAAGATATTGGAATGATGAAAATGCTCCCAGGAATGACTGTAATTGTCCCATGTGACTTTAATCAAACAAAAGCCGCGACCAAAGCCATTGCAGCACACGATGGTCCTGTATACCTCCGGTTTGGCAGACCTAAGTGGCCCAATTTTACGCATGAAAACCTTTCGTTTGAAATCGGAAAAGCGCAAGTCATCAACGAAGGAATCGATGTAAGCATCTTTGCATGCGGGCATATGGTTTGGGAGAGTATGAAAGCGGTAGAAGAACTTGAAAAATCAGGGATTTCCTGCGATTTGATCAATATTCACACCATCAAACCATTGGATGAAGAGGCGGTTCTTAAATCAATCCGTAAAACCGGTGCGATTGTCACAGCAGAAGAACATCAGCAAAATGGGGGATTGGGTGACAGTATTGCTCAGGTTGCTGCCCGTGAATGTCCTTGTCCACAGGAATTTGTAGCCGTTAAGGATCAATTTGGAGAAAGTGGTAAACCGGTTGATTTGTTGAATAAATATGGCTTAACTGCAGCGGCTATAGTTGCTGCAATTCAGAAAGTTATTCAACGCAAGTAGGTTTTTCATCCCAGCAAAGGGCGGTTTAATCTAAAAAAAGGTTTTCGAGTTCGAAAGGTGCTTGTATTCGACTATTTTTACGACAATAGAATTTCTGAAAAACACGCATTGAAAATATTCCGGTCCATACTATGCTTATTGTTACTTAATTTATCTGTTCGATCTGCTTCGATGGCAACGGACTTAAACGAGTCGGAATCGGTTGGAAATTCAAGTCGCACTGAACGGTACATCAAGTCGGTTTACGAGAAAATTAAATTTAACAAACACAACCCTTTGCGTTACGAGCCTTTTCGTCATGGGATGTATGGTTATTTAAATTTGCTGGAAGCCGGAAAAATTAATGCATCCGCGAATCTAACGATTTGCGATTTTACCCTCTCCAGTAATGTTAAACGCCTTTGGGTGATAGATATACGCTCTAAAAAATTACTTTTTCATTCTCTCGTGGCACATGGCATGGGTACTGGCGAAGAATTTGCGGTACATTTTTCCAATACCCACGATTCTCATCAAAGTAGTTTAGGCTTTTATGTAACTGGTGAAACTTATACCGGAAACAACGGCTATTCGCTTAAATTACATGGCTTGGATGGTACCTTCAATAACAATGCTTTTGATCGGGCCATTGTTATTCATGGGGCCGATTATGTGAGCGAAACTTTTGTCAAAGCGAACCAACGTCTGGGACGCAGTCATGGATGTCCGGCATTACCGGCCGAAATTGCTCCCAAAGTGATTGCTCGAATCAAAGATGGACATTGCCTGTTCATCTATCATACCAGGGATAATTACATTTCACAGTCTTATTGGTTAAAATCAGGGATTAAAAATCTTCCTGCCGAAGCCGATCAACTTGAATTGCAGGTGCCTAAGGAGGCCGTACAGGAAAAACTCAAAAAGCAGGTACAGGCCTTCGAAGCTTCCGAAAAGCCTGATGCAGAATTAGCACCTTTGGACAAGCAAAATGCATCCAAAAAAGAATCAATGTCCAAAGAAGCATTTCTGAAAAGTCATGTTAGTCAGGGTGACCGCGAAACCTATAAAGTGGAGATGCAAACCATTGTGATTCAAAAACCAAACACGGTGGCAGAACTTCCTAAAAAAATCAGTTCAGTGATTTATATCTCTGAAAAATCAGGCATATCAAAATCTGATTCCCTCATGGTAAAATAATTCCGAAGATTTTTTACCTTTAGTCATTGCAATATATACTATTTCTTTTCTACCTCTCATTGTTTGTTCTGGTGATTCGCACTTACGAATTACATCGCCATACCGGGTTTGGAGTCCGCATGATATCCGGCATATTTTTATTGAAGGTAGTGGCCGGTTGTGTGAATTTATTGGTGTACAATCGGATTTATTCAGAAAGCGACATGAGTTTTTATCATTGGTACAGTTTAGTTGATCTTCAGTTGCTATCAACGGATCCCACCGGTTTTTTCCAAGAATGGCTTTTGAATTGGGGCGATTTAAGTCATCATCTGAATATTTTTAAACCGGGTAATGCGGTTTATTGGACTGATTTGGGTCGACAGTTTCATGTGAAGTTTATGACCTTGTGTAATATTCTTTCTTTCGGGCACTTATATGTCAATGTTATTTTTTTTAATTTCTTCTTTTTTCTGGGTCAGCTGTTATTGTATAAAGCTTTTTACACGAAATATCGGGAAGATAAATGGCTGCTTTTATTCACGGTGTTTGCCATTCCGACCGTTCTTTTTTGGTGCAGTAGTATTAACAAAGATGGCTGGGTGATGGCAGCATTGGGGATTATTCTTTATTCGGCCAATAGCTTGAAAGAAAAACGCAAGAGCGCAATGCCCGGACTTGTCTTGGGTCTGTTCTTTCTTTTTATTGTACGTTATTTTTATTTTATGTTGATTGTGCCGGTACTTTTGTTTTGGTTTATCATTGAATATTTTCGTTTAAAACCACTGCTGGCTTACACTATTTTTACAGCACTCTCCATGGTTTTATTTTTTAGTATCGGCCTCCTTTTTCCGCAATTCAATCCGATGCAAATTATCGCCCATAAACAAGCAGAATTTTTAACATTACAGGGTGGTTCAAATATGTATCTTCCGGTTTTGGATTTTACATTAAAATCATATTTTCAGGCCATTCCATATGCTTTGGATCATGTATTTTTTCAACCTCATCCGGGTATTTATAATAAATGGGTGATTTATTTGGCGATGCTTGGAACCTGGACAGAAACCTTATTAATCATCTGGTTGTTTTTAAAAATTAAAAAATACCGTTTATCCGATCCCTTTTTATGGGGGCCTGTTTTTTTTGTCCTAATAATTTATGTGGTCATTGGATTAACGGTACCATATATCGGGGACATTGTAAGGTAAAAATCTGAATTCACTGCCTTGCTCATTCCTGCATTGGTAGTGCTGTCAGACGCCAAATTACCTGCTAAATGGGAGCGTCAATTAGAAAGTTGGATAAAATAAAATCATGGAATGGAGCAGTAAGCTGTACTAATGAGCTTTGAACAATCCATATTTTAAAATACAATAAATAGCCCTGAATCCATCTTTCCAGCCAATTTTTTTACCCTCTTCATAAGTGCGACCATAGTATGAAATGCCCACTTCATAAATACGGATTCCTTTAATTCGGGATAATTTAGCGGTAATTTCAGGCTCAAATCCAAAACGATTTTCCCGCAAAGGGATGGACTGAATAATTTCCCGCCGCATCATTTTGTAACAGGTTTCCATGTCTGTCAGATTGAGATTGGTAAACATGTTTGACAGACGTGTTAAAAAACGATTCCCAATGCTATGCCAGTAAAACAAAATACGATGGGGTTTTCCGCCCATAAAACGAGAGCCATAAACCACATCAGCCATCCCATTGAGGATAGGTTTCAACAGAATATTATACTCCTCGGGATCATATTCCAAATCGGCATCCTGAATGATGAGAATATCTCCACTTGCCTTTTGAATACCTGTTCGTAAAGCGGCTCCTTTACCTTGATTCACTTCGTGTTTATAATATTGGATATTTAAATCAGGGTGAGATTGGATATACGTTTGGATTGATTCTTCTGTATGGTCACGCGAACAATCATTCACGATGATCAATTCTTTTTCGATCTGCTGAATTAAAACCACTTCCTTTACCTTGTTCAGGATATGGTGGATGGTGTTTCCTTCATTATAGGCAGGGATGACAATACTGAGCTTCATTTGTGAAAAGCGCTAAGTTATAGTTTTTATCCGAAAACTGTTTTGCATTTCGGGTGATGGACATGAGTGGGAAGTTTTATCTTTACCGCAAAACTAGAATGATGTCTGATCTCGTTCAATCCTTCAACGAATACCGTACCAGAACCAATGATCTGATTTTAAGTCAGCAAAATTTGGTGATTAACCGACTTTTTAACCTCGACACCCACACATACCAGGAAGGCGCTCTTTCCGTAAAAACGAAAGAAATGCTTGGTTTGGTAGCATCCATGGTATTGAGATGTGATGATTGTATTAAATACCATTTAGGCAAATGCCATGATTGTGGCATCAGTACCCAAGAGATTTATGAAGTGTTTGCGGTCGCTAACATAGTGGGTGGAACAATTGTGATTCCTCATACGCGACGTGCTGCGGAATATTGGGAAGCGCTGAAAGCCTCTTAAAGTCTAATTCAAACAGGGACCTTCGGCCTTATATTAAGTCAATGTCGAAATTCACCAAGTCCACAAAGTAATTTAGTCGCTGACTAATATCAGCCGTCGTGATTTCTGTTAAACGGACATGCCCAAATTTTTCAACAACGAAACTGGCCATTGCTGAGCCAATGATGATGGCTGTTTTCATGTTATTAAAAGAGATATCCTTAGTGCGCGCCAAATGACCAATAAATCCACCCGCAAAAGTGTCTCCTGCTCCTGTTGGGTCAAAGACTACTTCCAATGGAAGCGCAGGAGCGAAAAATACGTGTGTTCCATGAAACAATAGTGCACCATGTTCTCCCTTTTTGATAATCAGGAATTTAGGGCCCAAGGCCATGATTTTTTGAGCGGCTTTCACCAATGAGTATTCGTTGCTCAGTTGTCGGGCTTCTCCATCATTCACCATCAGTACGTCAACCATCTTGATCGTGGCTTTTAAATCATCCATTGCGATGTCCATCCAAAAGTTCATCGTATCCATGATGATGAGTTTCGGCCTGTTCCGCAATTGCGAAATTATTTTTTGTTGCAAAGCTGGCATGAGATTACCCAACATTAAAAATTCACAGTCCTGATAAGATTCTGGCAACTCCGGGTCAAACTTCTCCAACACATTTAGATCCGTTACCAGAGTATCCCTCGTATTCATGTCCATGTGATATCGACCACTCCAGAAAAAAGATTTTTCATCTGCACGAACATCAACTCCCTCAAAAGCAACATCGCGGTTTTTCAAAGCTTCAATTTCAGATTCCGGGAAATCGCCTCCGATAATTGAAATTTGTTTGATAGGCTTGGTGAAATGACTTGCACTCCAGGCCGCGTAGTTGGCCGATCCGCCAATGATTATATCCGATTAGCCTAAGGGTGTTTCAATGGCATCAAAGGCCATCGTTCCTGCGATAAGTAAAGACATGTAATGATTTTAGTGGCGCAAAGGTATTTCGCAGGACTTGCAGTTCAAATTAATTTACTATTTAATTGTGTTCATTCCGATTTATTGCACAATGGCAAAACGACTTTTAATGATTTGCCCACTTTTTGTATTGAATCGAGCCCAATAGATA
>DAIRSC010000063.1:0-11407 GCA_036804585.1 Chitinophagaceae bacterium | reverse complement strand
AAATCATCGAAAATGATGTAATTGAAATACCAATAATGAAAGTCTATATTTATGTGAACTTCGATTTAAAACGTCTGGAAAATTATGCCGATAAACTCAAAGATAAAATTGAGGGCTTAAAGGAAATAAAAAAGGTTGTGAAGGTGGGTGGATTGGAACGCGAAATCCAAATCAATGTCGATCTGGTAAAAATGACTTCAGCGCAATTGAGTTTTCGGGATATTCAGGGAGCTATTGGCTATGAAAACATCGAAGCGACTCCGGGTTTAGTAAAAATTGACGGTGAGCAGCGCATTATAAGTGTAAAAAAAGTATTTAAAACAGCCGATGAAATCGCCAATGTGGTTGTACAAAATCCTTATGGTTCCAATGTGTATTTAAAAGATATTGCTGAAATAAAGGATACGTACAAAGAACAAGAGAGTTTTGCCCGTTTGGATGGCAAAAACGTAATCACCCTGAATATCATTAAACGGGCGGGTCAAAACCTGATTGATGCAAGTGATAAAATCCGGGCAATTGTGGATGAAACAAAAACCAAGGAACTTCCTAAAGAGTTAAATGTGGTTTTAACCGGCGATCAAAGTGATGCCACCCGAACAACCATTCATGATTTAATCAATACCATCATTATCGGCTTCTTATTGGTGACCGTCATTTTAATGTTTTTTATGGGTACAACTAATGCACTGTTTGTAGCGCTCTCCGTACCCCTTTCGTGTGCTATTGCCTTCCTGGTATTGCCCGCTCTTGGCTTCACGTTAAATATGATTGTTTTATTCTCATTCCTACTTGCCTTGGGTATTGTGGTGGATGATGCCATTGTGGTGATTGAAAATGCCCATCGTATTTTCCACCATGAGAAACTGCCGATTAAGGAAGCGGTAAAAAAAGCTACCGGGGAAGTATTCTTACCGGTACTTACCGGAACAATTACTACTTTGATGCCTTTTATTCCTTTGGCATTTTGGAAAGGTGTGATTGGTGAGTTTATGTTTTTCCTTCCTGTTACGCTGATCATTACATTGCTGGCCTCTCTCCTGGTTGCATACATTATCAATCCGGTATTTGCGGTTGATTTTATGAAGGAGAAAGAATACGATGGCAAAGAAAAAATCAAGTGGACTAAACACACCACCGTAACCATTATTGGTTTTGTGGTTACGGGTTTATTGTCACATCTATTGGGCTCACATGGCATGGGTAATTTTGTGCTGGTCATGGCCATGATGTTCTTGCTCAACAAATTTATTTTCGTGAAGTGGATACATACCTTTCAAACCAAGGTATGGCCTGCAGTTCAAAATTGGTATGTAGGAAAATTGGCTTGGGCGCTTGAACATCGCTGGCAAACCATGTTGGTGATTGTTGGATTGTTTATTGCCTCATTTGCATTGATTTCGGTGCGTGCGCCCAAGGTGCTCTTTTTCCCGGAGGCAGAGCCCAATTTTACGTATGTTTATTTAACAATGCCCGAAGGCACGGATCAAACTCGTACCAATGAAGTATTGAAACAACTCGAAGAAAAAGTGGATTTGGCATTAAGAGATTCAATCACCGGAAAACGCAGTCCGATTGTTACATCTGTTATCTCGAATGTGAAATTAGGGGCTACCAATCAGGAGGCCGGAGAGATTGGGGAGTATCCGAATCGAGGAAAAATTACGGTAGCATTTGCAAAGTTTGCCGATCGAAACGGACGCTCAACACAGGAGTTACTGAATAAAATTCGTGCGACCGTGAAGGGTGTTCCCGGAACACAAATAGTTGTTGACAAAGAATCGGGTGGTCCACCAACACCTAAACCGATTGTGATTGAGATTACAGGTGATAATTTAGATACCTTGATTGCATCCTCAAAGCGACTAAAACGATTTTTAGATAATCGTCAAATTGCCGGGGTTGAGGAGTTGAAAAGCGATTTTCAGGCCAATAAACCGGAAATTATTTTTGATGTAAACCGTGATCGTTTAAACCGCGAAGGAATTAGTACCGGCATGATAGCGGGCGATTTAAGAACGGCTGTATTTGGAAGTGAAATTTCCAGATTCCGAGATAATAAGGATGATTACCCAATCACACTGCGATTAAAAGCCGATCAAAGAAATAATATAGATCTGATTAAAAATCTGACGATTACCTATCGGGATATGGCCATGCAGGGAATGGTGCGACAAGTGCCGATTAGTAGCTTTGTAGATATTCGTTATGGTTATACTTACGGTGGAATCAAACGCAAGGATGAAAAACAAATTATTACCCTATCTTCCAATGTTACCAGCGAATTTAATCCGAATGAAGTTGTAGCAGAGGTTCAGGCTGCGGTGGATGAATTTCAGAAACCTGGAGAAATCAATATCCGTATGGGCGGAGAGCAAGAGGAGCAAAAAGAAACGGGTGCGTTTTTAGGAGGTGCTTTACTTACTTCGATGGCTCTTATTTTTCTTTTATTGATTGCACAGTTTAATTCAATTTCACGAACACTGATTATCATGAGTGAAATCCTCTTGAGTGTTATTGGCGTGTTTTTAGGCATCGGAATATTTAATATGGATTTTGTCATCGTTATGACCGGAATTGGTATTGTAGCCTTGGCTGGAATTGTGGTGAGAAATGGGATTCTTTTAATCGAATTCTCGGATATTAAACTCAAAGAAGGCCTCAGTCCCAAAGATGCCTTGCTGGAGGCAGGTCGCACGCGTATGACTCCGGTGCTGTTGACTGCCACTGCCACAATGATTGGGTTGGTTCCTTTAGCGGTAGGCTTAAACATGGATTTTGCAGAACTTTTCACTACGGGCAACCCCCATATCTTCTTCGGTGGCGATAGTGTTGCATTTTGGGGGCCATTAAGCTGGACCATGATTTTTGGATTAAGCTTTGCCACAGTGATTACCCTCATTATTGTACCGGTGATGATGGTCATGGCGTTGAATTGGAAAGCGAAGTGGAAGAACCGCAAGCGTTAATTTATAAGTGCCGCAGAGGTTTTGATAGATACATAAATTGATTTATCATTGCTCCGTGCGAAAACGATTATTTTTACTTTATTGTGTATGTGGCTTTCAAACGCTGCATGCCCAATTTCATTTAGTGACACAGGCACTTGATCAACTGAGTAAACAAACGCCTTATACCAAAGCCGATATTAGTTTTACCTTGTTGGATAATCAGGAAGGTAAACGACTCATTTCTTATCAATCGGATCGATTATTGGCCCCTGCATCAACCTTAAAAACCTTTACGACGGCCACGGCGTTAAAAGTACTGGGTCCGGATTTTAGGTATCACACCAATGTCGTTTTTATTGGACAAATAAAATCCGGAATTGCAAAAGGACTGCTCCGCATAGATGCTTCGGGTGATCCAACTTTTGGCAGTGATCGATTTGACAACACCAAACCGGAACGAATCAAGTCGCTAATCGTTGAAGCCTTGCGCAAAAAGGGAATTCAAAAATTGTTCGGTAAGATAGAGGTGCACGGCAAAGTGTTTGATGATTCATCCATCCATTCATGTTGGCTGGATGAGGATATTGGAAATTATTACGGCGCCGGATTGTATGCATTAAATTGGCGCGAAAATAAATTTGAGATTACCCTGATCCCAACCAAAACATCATTTGTAGTAGAAAATAATACAGCTAATTATCAAAACGATCGTGATTTTTGTATTGAATTGATTCACAAAGAGGATGCAACGACCGAAGAAGCTTTTGCATTTATCGAAAAAGGTAAATCATGCCCTTATGTTATCCGAGGGGTATTGTCGGCTAAAGAAAGTTCTCATAATATGCAATTGGCCCGGTTGGCACCCGCGCAAGATTTTGTCATGGAATTAAAACAACCGCTGCAAAAGGAGTTTTCTTTTCAGGAGATGGCGATAAGTCATTCCGGACCTGATGAGAAGATGCTGGATATAGTATCACCCCCACTTGCTGAAATGGTATATTGGTGTAATCAGAAAAGTTTAAATTTATATGCTGAAGCTTTTTGTAAAACTATTGCCCAAAAATTATTTCGAAAAGCGAATTGGTTTTTGGGTACTCGGGCGATGTTGAGATATGCCAGTGCTTCCGGCTTACCGATTGGAGCTTCGGATTTAAAGGATGGATCTGGTTTGTGTGAGAACAATCGAATCAGTACAGCATTGCTTTCTGGGCTTCTGCGTCAGTTTACCCGTGAAAAATTCTTTCCATCCTTTTATAGCAGTTTGCCATCTATTAATGGACTCAATATGAAGAGTGGTTATATTGGAGGTACCCGAGCCTATGCTGGTTATATCACCCTTTGCGACAGCACCAAGGCGAGTTTTGCATTTATCATTCATGGATATTCCTGCCCGCCTCGGGATGTGAAGCTAGCCATGTTCAGGATTTTAGATTTACTGAAATGATGAAACAATTTTATGAAGGATTTATTATCTTTCAGGCATGAATGCAACAAAAGCGAAACATCCAAAGGCATTACCTTATCTTTTTTTAACCGAAATGTGGGAGCGTTTTGGGTACTATCTCATGCTGGGCATTTTTGTTTTATACATGACAGATGTTGATAAAGGAGGGCTGGCTATGGATGATAGAAATGCAGATGATATTTTCGGAACCTTCATCGCATTGGTTTATCTCACCCCATTTATCGGTGGTTTTTTAGCAGATCGTTTGCTGGGTTATACCAAATCAATCTACCTTGGAGGTGTCATGATGGGTTTAGGGTATATGGGACTGGCCATGCAAGGCATGCTGCCATTTTACATTTCACTCATGCTCATTATTGTAGGAAACGGTTTTTTTAAGCCGAGTATTTCCACCCTATTGGGAAATCTTTATAGCGAACCTGAATACAAGGAGAATAAAGATGCCGGTTACAATATATTTTATATGGGCATAAATATCGGGGCATTGATTTGTAATTTTTTTGCGGCATTCATGCGTAATAAATTTGGCTGGCATGCGGCGTTTATTACAGCCGGGGTAGGGATGTTTCTAGGCCTGATTATTTTTTCGATGGTGGTTAAGCATATCAAACAAGCCGATCAGCGTAAGCCGGTTCAGGTAGAGGATATGAGTATTTCAAAGGTTATTACCTTGGTGTTATTGCCAGCCATTGGAGCCGGAATCTTGGGTTGGTTTATACCCGATAATTTGTTGGGTTCGGACAGCACAGATGCCTTCATTTTCGCTTGTTTACCGGTCATCATTTTCTTCGTTTCATTGTATGTACGTGCGAATGAAAAAGATAAAAGACCTGTAGCAGCCTTATTGGTTATTTTCGCTCTGTCTATCATGTTCTGGGCTGTATTCAAACAAAATGGTACAGCCTTAACCCGTTGGGCGAAGTATTATACAGATCGCGAATTACCCGCTACTATTCAGGGCCCGGCAGAAACACTTTATCTCACCGAAAAAATCCCTTCACAACCGGATGTGGTCACCAAATATGATGAGCAATTCAGAGCAGTGAAAGAAAATGGGAGGCCGGTGAAGCACTTAGGTTTGGATGCTTATTACAAAAACCTTGCACCTGAAAAAATTCCTACAAATGGACAGCCGGTGTATTTAACCAATACGGAATTATATCAATCTGTAAACCCGGGCTGGGTGGTATTACTTACTCCGGTTGTCGTGGCATTTTTTGTGTTTATGCGACGTAGGAAATTGGAACCTTCCACTCCGGCAAAAATTGCCTGGGGTTTACTCATTTCGGCACTTTCTACAATAGTGATGGTTGGCGCAGTTGCTGCCAGTCAGGGTGGATTGATTAAAGTATCTCCCTGGTGGCTCATTGGTACTTATGGTGTGATAACTGTGGGTGAATTATTTCTCAGTCCGATGGGATTATCGCTCGTTTCTAAATTATGCCCTCCTCGAATCACAGCACTCATGATGGGTGGATTTTTTCTATCGACTTCTATTGGAAATAAGTTATCGGGCGTTTTGGCCAGTATGTGGTATGATTATGAAGATAAAGCCAATTTCTTTTGGGTCAATTGCGTATTATTGCTACTGGCCGCTGCGTTGGCATTTATGTTGCTTAAATGGATGAATCAAATTTTTAGGGAGCAGATGCATTAAAACGCCCTCTGAATGGATTGTCTCTTATTCAACGATAATCTTACGGGTAATTTCTTCCTGATTCGTTTTGATGGTTATTAAGTAAACAGATTCTTTTAAGGATTGCTGGAATAAACTTTTGATTAGATGTTGTCCTGGACTCATATTCGGTATCGTTTTTTCTATAAGGATTTTTCCATTCAAGGCTTGTACCCTGAAGCTAACATCCGTTGATTTTTTCAGGAAAAATTGAAGATTAAAATCTCCATGACCGGGATTGGGGTAAATAACAGGTTGAAGTCCCTGGGATTTAATATCCTTTGGTTCTCCGATTTGTACTGCATTATTTTTTATCACATAAACTTTAAAAATTGTACTGCTGGCGAAACTTTGCGTGCCATTATTGGTAAAAAAGATATTGGCTTCGCTGCTGTTGATCCCGCCGTAGATATATCCAACATGGGTTGTATCATTCACGAAATCATCTAATTTAAAAACCTCATTGTTGAAATGTGGGTTGTTCAAAAGTGGAATGAATTCCGATCCGGCACCCAGGTAAGCAGGCATTTCCGCACCCATCTTATGCTCACTGAGCACGCCGGCTGCATCGCGGGTAACGCGTGCGATGGTTTTTACAAAGGGTACATTATTGTCCTGAACCATTACACCGGCACTATCGTAAAACTGGGCAATGCCCCCAAAAAAGACATTGTGCATTTGCTGATTTGTGGCTCCATACAAAGGCAGATTCGCGCAATGGTAATGATTATAATGTTGTTGAAAGATATTGTCAACTGTATAATTTATACTATCAATCGTAACGCTGTTCAGAAAAGGTAAATCTACATTTGGTTGAAACACACCTGAAAATGCTGTAATCCCTTCAGCACCATTGGGAAGAATTTGTGCAATAGCATTGTAATCGCGACGGCGCAAATGGGCTGCATCATAATGCGAAGGTAAATGGGGGATAATGATGCTTGTTCCATTGTCGATGATATTGAACTTTCGGATAGCATTGGTATAAACCTGTGTATAGGTGGGGTTTCCCATGGGATTATAATTGCCATCAAAACGATTTCCGCCAATTAAATAATAGGTGTTATTGATCATGCGCAGTTGTCCGCCGGTTACCCCAAATGAGGTGTCGCTGATTTGTCGGAAATAGGGGATTATATTTCCTGAATTAACGATGGCATTGATGGTTGAGGGTACATCAATGGCGGTGAGAAAATCAAAGGTTTTTCTACTTGCTGTGGCCGTATGATATCCATAACCGCCCAGGAGATATAAGTAATTTCCTTCCTGATGAAATTGCATGTTGGTGGAACTCAGTTGTTCTTGCAAATCCACCGACAAGGCACTGATCGTGGAAGTCCAAAATTGCTGTGTTGAAGGGTCTATCACTAGCAGTTGATTATTGTTGCCGGCTGCATCAAAACTGGCAAAGGGTTGACGGCGGTGTAATCCATCCAATCGCCCACCAACGATCAGCCATTTGCCGTCGTGTTGTCCGAACGCAAAAGCTTGTAATCCACCTAACCCTGAAATATTCATGGGTTCCAGATATATTTCAAATGGAGCAGTTTGTGCTTGAATGAATGGTTTTCCCAGTAGGAAAATAATGGCCGTTAAAAGGATTTTTTTCATTGTTTTGATTTGGATAAAAGTCGCAAATAAGATTATCTTGAATGGTAACAACTGTTACATGAATGACTGCACGGAAGTTGATAATAACCATGACATGACAAAAAGAAAGAAAAAATCGTGTTAGAATTTTTTTCATAAAGATTAGTGAACAAACGCATTTGCAAGGCAGTGGGGTGTTTGTTAAATTGTAGTAAGACTTTCAGTTTTATGATTTTTTTTATCAAATGGTGCGGTAATTTTTCATCTACCAGAAGCTGATTATTTTCTTAACTTTACCCACTCAAAATTTTAATATGTCAAAAATTCATGCGGCCATTACAGCCGTCGGGGGATATGTGCCGGAAGATAAACTCACCAACCTTGATTTGGAAAAAATCGTGGATACCAATGACGAATGGATCACCACCCGAACCGGTATCAAAGAAAGACGCATTTTGAAAGGGGAGGGCATGGGAACTTCCGATATGGCGGTGAAAGCCGTTCAGCAAATTTTTGATAAAACCGGTATTGATCCCCTAGAAATTGAATTCTTGATTTGTGCAACCACCACACCTGATTATACTTTTCCGGCCACTGCCAATGTCATTACCGACAAACTGGGCATGAAGAATGCCTGGGGCTATGATGTGAGTGCCGCTTGTAGTGGATTTTTATACTCTTTAACCACGGCTGCCCAATTTATCGAAACCGGAAAACACAAAAAGGTAATCGTTGTAGGCGGTGATAAAATGAGTTCTATTCTGAACTTTGAAGACCGAGCGACTTGCATCATTTTCGGTGATGGTTGTGGAGCAGTTTTACTTGAACCGAATCATGAAGGGCATGGTATCATTGATAGTATTTTACGCTCGGATGGTGCCGGACGTGCTTTCCTCCACCAAATAGCCGGCGGTTCAGTCAGGCCGGCCACCGTGGAAACCGTGATGGCCCGTGAACATTTTGTTTATCAGGAAGGTCAGACGGTATTTAAGTTTGCCGTAAAAAATATGGCAGAAGTGGCTTATGATATTATGGAACGAAACGGACTGAGTGGCGAAGATGTCACCTGGTTAGTGCCTCATCAGGCCAATAAACGGATCATCGATGCTACACGTGAACGCATGGGGCTTCCGGAGGAAAAAGTGATGATTAATATTCAACGTTATGGCAATACCACCAATGGAACATTGCCTTTATGCTTGTGGGAATGGGAAGATCAATTACGGAAAGGGGATAATGTCGTACTCGCCGCTTTTGGCGGGGGCTTTACCTGGGGGGCAACTTATATTCGTTGGGCTTACGACGGTAATAAAAAATAGTCCGGACCTTTTCCACTGTATGAATGGCTAGAATCTACAATTCTGATATATTTATTACCGGCCTTGATAGGCTCAAGTCAATCTATTTTAGTCCTTACTAAATAATTTATTTACCGGACCGGAGCTACTTTCAATTTGAAGGATATAGTTGCCTTTAGGAAGCTTGGATACATCCAAATGGTCCTGCTTGGAATCTATGTTCAACCAAATTCGACCCTGTAAATCCACAACACGCATAGCCCGAATATTTAAATATGAGGCATCTACATGTAATTGACTGTTGCATGGATTCGGAAAAAGTTGAATATCACCGCCTGCATCCAAATGACTATAGGCGGTAGGCAATTGTAAGACTTTATTCGTGGAAAGGAAGATGCTATCACCGGTTGAAGCCATGTCGTTATTGGTTCGATTTACTGCCACGTGAAAAAAGATGGCTTGTGGTGCAGTAGAGGGAGCGGTCCATTTGTATTTCCAGATGGCGTATCCACCGCTTATTACCGCATTGCCACTTCCCGCCGCAGTGTGGCTGACATATTCTCGACCACTGCCATCTGTATAGATTTGCAAATTAGCAGGCATGAGGATATTGGATACTGTTCCGGCCTTGCTTGAGGAGAAAAATAAACTCACGCACTGAAATCCAATTTTTACGGCACCATCTAAACGAAATTTAACTTCAACGGTATACTGCTGATTTAAAGTATAACTATTCACATCATTGTAGGCTGCATCCAATACACGAACACTTAGTTTAGGGGTATCAACACCCATCGTGCCAATGCCTTCATGACATCCTACTTGTGCGCAGCTTTGTCCCAATCCGGTAGAACCTGTATAGTCAGCAACGAAAATGCCACTGGAATAGGAGAGTAAAAAAATGCTAAAAGTGACTAATGACAGAGAGATAAAAATTCTTTTCATATTTAGGGGTTAAGTCAAGACAGCACATGTCGAGAGCAGGTTGGTGCAATCAGCAATAATGACAACCTTATGACAAAATCGGGTCGTGTTTATAACTGAAGAGCTTCCTGAAATCCCGACTTATTTTTTTTTCATCACTGCTTCAATTTCGCTGGTCGTGATTGGCATACCCTTGAATATATCAATGTATCCATTTTTACTTACCCAGAAATTATTTTCAATGCGAATACCGATTTGTTCCTGTTCCACATAAATGCCCGGTTCGATGGTAAAGACCATGCCTTCACGAATGGGCGTATTGCGTGTGCCAATATCATGAACATCGATTCCCAAATGATGACCCAGTCCGTGGTAAAAATATTTTCTACAGGCACGGTTATCAGGCGTTTCATTTTTGATATCGGCCTTGCTGAGTAAACCAATTTTTAGAAGTTGTTTGTTCATTTCTATTTCGGCTGCTGCAGTAATTTCTAACCAGGTAATGCCCGGTTTAAGCATTTTCGCGGCGTAATGATGAACAGCCAAACAAGCATCGTAAATTTCTTTTTGACGTTTGCTGAATTTGCCATTTACAGGAATCGTGCGTGTTAAGTCGGCACAGTAATTTCCATATTCTGCACCAAAATCCATTAGGATCAATTCCCCATCTTTACAAGCCTGATTATTTTCTACATAGTGCAAAATGCGGGCCCGATCGCCACTAGCAAGGATGCATCCATAGGCATGGCGGGTAGCTCGGTTACGTATAAATTCATGGGTGATTTCTGCTTCAATTTCATGTTCATACACACCGGGTCGAATAAATTTACAAACCCTGAGTAAAGCTTTATGGGTGATGTTGACCGCCTCCTGCATCACTGCAACTTCATGTCGCGTTTTAATGGCCCTCAACGCTTTCATGATTACTGCGGCGCGCTCATATTTATGTAAAGGGAAGCGTTTCATCAGATCACGTACGGCCAATAAATCAATGCGTGGAATGGAAGTGTCTAATCGGTCATTTTCATTGCTATCTAAATAGATGTATTCAGCATGATGAATCCAGCCTTGTAACAAAGCATCCAATTGATCCAAAAATATAACTGTTTGAATGCCACTGATGGCAGTTGCTTCGGCTTTGGTTAATTTATGACCTTCCCATTTTTCCAACAGTTCATTGGGGCGCAAAATGACCAATACCTCACGATAAGTTTTATCCAGATTATCGGGGTACAGGATGACCATGGTTTTTTCCTGAATGACACCGCTTAACCAAATGATATCCGAATTGGGTTTGTAGCTATATTGTGCATCGCTGTTTTCAGGCAAGTTGGGATGGGCATGAAAAATGGCAATGCTATTTGGTTTTAATTTTTTAATAAATCGTTATCGGTTTTCGATAAACAATTCCGGTTAGATGGCGTGGTATTTCATGGGTAAAAAAATATGAACGAAGGTAATTCAAAAATGGAAGATTGTCCCCGGTCCTTTAATGTCAGAATGT
>DAIRSC010000062.1:0-11504 GCA_036804585.1 Chitinophagaceae bacterium | reverse complement strand
TTAAAGCTGCTATTTTCGAATATTCTGTACAGTATAAAAATAAGCAGGGAGATGACCAGAATGTATAAGATAATTTCAAAGACCTGCCCATTTAAAAAATTGATGAATGCAGAGGGTTTGTATTTTTTTTCAGGGAGGGCCTTCGGAGCGGTTATTTCTTTTTGGTAGGAGTAAATGAAATTTTTATCTTCCTTGAATTTTTTCAATTTATCATCTCCGATTTTTCGTTGCACGTAGCCATTGTCAGCATCCTCATCCTCAGCGTCTTCTTCATACTTTTCTTTTGCGCCGGCTTCTTCATTTGCTTCTATCAGATCTTCACTGCTGACATTATCAGTTGATTTTTCATTCTGTTCTGAATCATTTTCTGCTTCCTCTTTTAATCGTATAAAAGCCGATGAGTCATAGCCTGATAAATTTTGCTGACGGTAAGTTTGGGATTTACTTTGCAACGAAAAAAGTAAAATACAGAGTAGCCTGATACAAGATAAACGACTAATCATGTTGTTCGGGGTAGATAACTTCTCCCTTGACAACCTGAATGCCGGAGTTGCCAAGTAAGATGGGATAAACAATAAAATACCAGATAATCAAAAGTGCTGAACCAATCAGAATCAGGAGGCTGAGCCACACAGGCATTTCCGTATGTCGAGTAATAAATCCCTCAAGGAAGGCTGCAATGAGAAAGAACGGAATAAGACCAATGATGACTTTGACTGCATCTTTTGCACCCATTTTTAAGGAGTCCGTTCGGCTATATGTTCCGGGGAATAAAAATGCATTTCCAATAATCAATCCGGCCGTTCCTGCAATGACAATAGCAGATATTTCAATGGTTCCATGTATCCAAACGACCAAAATTGATTTCCAACCTAATCCTTTCGCAAAAAAAATGTGCTGAAAAGTGCCCAACATCAAACCATTGCTAAAGAGGATATATAAAGTGCCTATACATGCCACTATGCCCAGCGCAAAGGCCATGAGGGCCACCCGGATATTGTTGGCGGCAATATTGACAAACATACCAAATTCATTCCCGTTTTTATAAACACCAAATGGATCTCCTTTCCGAATATTTTCTTCGGTCATTTCAACATATCCGTCTCCGAGTACTTGTCGCACAAATTGTCCGTCAGACATTGATGAGAGAACGCCTATGATGACAGCCGCTGTAAAAAAACAAAAAGTGAACAAATAAGTTTTTAGGTATGTCCTGAACACCAGCGGCAACTCAAATTTCCAGAAAATAAATAATCGTTCAAAGCGATGTTTTTTATGCTGGTAAATTTTTTGGAATTGCAGTGCTGCAAGTCCGTTGATGAACTGAGTTGTTTTACTTTGCTGGTAATGGGTTTTTGAATAACTTAAATCATCCACAAGATTTACAAATCTTTCAGCCTGCACATCGGGGTCATCGCTGGGTTCCATGTATTCCTTCCACCGTTCAACATTTTTATCAATGAATTTACCCTCACGCATTCTGATGTCTAAATTAGGTGCTTTTTTATGGTTTACAAAAATATCTATACATTTACTTCATGTCTCTTTTACAAGTTAAGACACCATTTAATATTGAACTGCAATTTGAAACAGCTCCTTTTCATTTTCGTCTTTTTGCGTGGATGATTGATATTTTTTTATTATTGTTATTTTTATGGGGAATGACCTCCATCCTGGATAAAACGATGGGCATCTCCCTTGCAGCTGATTTTGGTTTCGTCGAGTTGTTACTGACTACTCCTTTTATCATTTATCACCTGATGTTTGAGGTCTTTAATAAAGGGCAGAGCATCGGTAAATTAGTCATGGGTATTCAGGTGATTGGTTTGAGCGGCGAAATGGCCACGGTGAGTCAACTTCTATTGCGCTGGTTGATCCGGTTTATCGACTTTGGCTTTATTTGGGGTTTTATTTTTCTGGCTGCCAGTAATACTTTTTTAGGTGTGGTGCTGGTGTTAGGATGTATTGCTTCGTTTATTTTGTTTGTGTCCACACCTTATAGTCAGCGACTTGGGGACCTGGTTGCCGGTACCAGCGTAGTATTAAAAAGATTGCCGTATAAATTGAGTGATACCATTTTTCAGGATGTACAATTTGATCAGTATGTAGTGAGTTTCCCGCAAGTGATGAAACTGAGCGACAAGGATATTAATATCGTCGACAATATTGTGAAACACCATACTAAATCCAATGTGGGAAGGTATGTGGAGAATGTAGCCAGTAAAATTAAAACCGTTCTGCAAATAGAATCTGATATGCCGAATGATATGTTTCTGGAAACTTTGTTGCGCGATTACAATTATCTCAGCAGAAAATAATCAATCTGTTCATCGCACAAAAATGCATGGCATCCAGCTTGAGGGGAGATGATTTATTTAGGGCTTGCTGATTATGTCATAGGCGCTTCAAATTCAAGGAAGCGTTCGAGGGGTAGTACTTATGGTAAAGCCCTTGGACGATGACGCGGAATTTGAAGATGCATGTAAGAAGTGAAGATCAGAAAAAAACTGCAAGCTTATTGAGGTGATATGAAAAATTATTGTGCATTTAAATGAACGAAAATTACTCCATCATGTACTGGAATTAACTATTTTCACGTTAATCAGCAGACCCTATTTACCCCAACCTAACCAATCGTTGGCATTGGCATAAACCATGAGTAATAGTAAAAAGATCATACCGGCCATCTGAGCATATTCCAAAAATTTCTCATTGGGTTTGCGTCGCGTAATCATTTCATACAAGGTGAACATGACATGCCCGCCATCCAAGGCCGGAATGGGTAATAAATTCATGAAAGCCAAAATGATTGATAACAAAGCCGTGATACTCCAAAATGATTCCCAGTCCCAAACGGCAGGAAATGCATTCGCGATAGCTTTAAAACCGCCCAGTCCTTTGTATGCACCGGTTTTCGGGGAAAGTATCTTTTTAAACTGATCGATGTATTCGCCCAATTTTTCGCCGGTTCGTTTAAACCCAGCCGGTAAACTTTCTGCAAAGCCATATTTTTTCGTAATTACTTGCATCAGCCCTAATCGTACGAGCGTATCCTCACTTAAAATAGGAAGTACCCCCAATCTTCTTTCATCAGTCAAAGAAGAAGTCAACATCATTGTGTCGATGCCCCGTAAAATTTGCACTTGCACGGTTTTATTTTTGCTGCCTGATACGATTGGTTTTATTTCATCAAAATAATTCAAAGTTTGTCCGTCAATTGCCAGAATACGGTCTCCCTGCAAAGCACCTGCCTTTTTAATCGGCGAAGGATCCGATAATTCTTGAATAGGTCCAATGATAGCCGGGGTCCGGGGCAGGAGCATGCCACTGTTTCGCTTTTTATTTTCTATCAGTTTGCCAATCAGGTCTTCCGGAAATTTTAAATTGACCTCCGTGCCATTTCGTTCAACCACAGCCGATTTACCCATAAATATCTTCAGCGCAGCTTCTTCCAGATATTCAATTTTTTTACCATCTACCGATTTGATTCTATCTCCGTTTTGAAATCCAACCTGCAGTAATAGGCTGTCCTGAAAACTCACACCGAACTTAAGCGATGACATCGGGATCTTACTTTCACCCCATACAAACAATACCATCGAGTAGATTAAAATGGCCACAATCACATTCATGACAATTCCACCCAGCATAATAATCAATCGCTGCCAGGCCGGTTTACTGCGAAATTCCCAGTCCTGGGGCTCCTGTTTCAGGGCCTCTGTATCCATGCTTTCGTCAATCATGCCTGAAATTTTTACATAGCCCCCCAACGGTAACCAGCCAATTCCATACTCAGTATCACCTACCTTTTTCTTAAACAAAGAAAACCAGGGATCAAAAAACAGATAAAATTTTTCCACCCGACAACCAAACCACCTGGCGGTAATGTAATGACCAAATTCATGAAGAATAATCAAAATACTCAGTGAAAGTATGAACTGTGCAACCTTGATTCCTACCATGGCCCAGTCTATTGCAAGTATGTGCATCATTGGATAAGCTTTGAGTAATTTGAATACTGTAAGCGCCAGTTTGCGTGTTTCTGTATCACAAGCCACGTAATCGTCCATGCAGGGGCGTTCCAAAAAAGGAATCGTTTCCAAACATTTTTCGATGATATCACTCATCTCCAGAAAGCCTATTTTATTTTTTAAAAAGGCTTCCACAACAATTTCATTGGCTGCATTCAGAACACATGGTGCGTTTCCACCGCGGAACATGGCCTCTTTTGCCAACGCAAGATTACGGAAAGTTTTAGTATCTGCCACTTCAAATGTGAGAGACGGAAAATTCTTGAGTTCATAGCGCTTATGGTTATTTGGAAGGCGTTCCGGAAATGCCAGCGCATATTGTATGGGCAATTTCATGTCCGGCAAACCCATTTGCGCTTTCACGCTGCCATCCTGAAAATGAACCAATGAATGAACAATCGATTGCGGATGAATAATCACTTCTATCTGCTCGTTTCTTAAGCCAAACAACCATTTGGCCTCAATCATCTCAAGCCCTATATTCATGAGACTGGCTGAGTCAATCGTGATTTTAGCCCCCATCGTCCAGTTCGGATGTTGTAAAGCATGGTCTTTTTTGACATTAATCAAAAAATTAGGCTTTTTACCTAAAAAAGGTCCCCCCGATGCAGTCAGGGTAATCTTTTCAATATGATTCGGATTTTCACCAACCAGACACTGAAACAATGCAGAGTGTTCGCTATCCACGGGTATTATCCTTGCTTTATTCGCAATCACCGCTTCGGATACCAGATCACCGGCTACAACCAAAGTTTCTTTGTTCGCCAAGGCAATGGTTTTTCCTTGTTGAATAGCGGCCCATGTAGATGCCAGGCCTGCATAACCGACAATGGCTGCGAGCATAATATCATAATGGTCCATCGCTGCCACCTCGGTAAGCGCTCTCTCTCCTGAAAATACTTTAATATTTAAACCTGAAAGGGCTTCATTGACTTTTTGATAGTGTTTGTCGTCCACAATCACCACCATATTCGGACGAAAACTTTTTGATTGTTCTATCAATAAATCGGCATTGCTATGTGCAGTCAATACTTTAATGGTAAAAAGTTCAGGATAACTTTTAACTACTTCCAATGCCTGTTGACCGATGGATCCGGTACTTCCAAATAGGGCGATTCTTTTTTGCATGTTTTGTAACTTGATCCCTTTGTCTGGGACTATCATCCATGAATGCCGCAACTGAACGCGGCATTTTAAAGGCCTACGAAGGTAGCGTAAACCAGTTCAACTTAGAAATAATTAACCATCCGTTAAACCTTTTTGTTGAGTCTTTGTCTATTCGTCTCAAAATTAAATACAAATGAAAATGAATTTCAGAATCAGCCTCTTCATGCTCGCCATTTTTAGTACGGCCATGATGGTGTCATGTAAAAGAAACAACATCAATAATGACCAGGACACTGAACTGGCCCGCGACAATGCACTCGGCGAATCTACCTATCAGGATGTACTCAATATGGCTGATGAAGCAGCCGACCTAAAAACAGGCGACGCACTCGGTCAGTACAAAACAGCCAGCAACTGCGCCATCATTACCCACGACACCACCACCAGCCCTCGAACAATCACCATCGATTTCGGTTCGGCCAATTGTTTATGTAACGATGGGCGTTATCGCCGTGGCCAGGTATTGGTTCAATACACCGGTAAATACCGCGACTCCGGTTATGTGCATACCATCTCCTTCAATAATTATTTTGTAAACGATCATCAGGTTTTAGGTACGAAATCAGTCACCAATATGGGCACCAACGGCAGCGGACAATCATATTTCAACATCACTGTGAATGGACTCATCATCAAGGCTGTTACAGGTGACAGCGTTATTTGGACATCCAATCGCACCCGTACCTGGCTTCAGGGTGAATCTACTCAAACACGCTCTGATGATGTTTATTCTGTATCAGGCAGTGGTAGCGGAAGTAGACCCAATGGCGTTTCCTATACCATGAATATTATTCAACCCCTCATTCGTGAAGTAGGTTGTAAATGGTTCACATCCGGTAAGGTGGAAATCCAACCGAGCAATAAACCATTGCGCACCCTTGATTATGGCTCAAGCGGTTGCGATAATGCAGCCACCGTGCTCATTAACGGCAATACTTATAATATTATCCTGAATTAATTCCGGGCGTTCCCCCGCTTTTTGGCGGGGTCGGGCTGTCCGTTACAAGTCCGCTTCCGCTTAGGCGGAATGCGGGCTTTTCTCTTCCATCCCTAACGCGGGCGCCCTGCACATTTTCAGGTAGCCGATCATTAAGGCCTTCTTGAAGATGTGGCTTTTTGAGCCATTGTTTGCAACAAAAAAGCATTCCGAAAAGGAATTTCAAACAGGGAGTGTAAATAATTCGACCTTTTATATTACTTTTAAGCGCTTAAAATAACTGTTTGCATGATGGGATCAATCAGAAAAAATGTATTGTATTTCGGGGTATTCATGATTGGAATGCTATTTGTGAATAGCTGTGTGCGCGAGAGAGACACAAATACCGATCAGGCCCTCGATGAAATTCTGGGAGAATTTGCCTTTTATGATGCAATAAGTATTGCCGATGATGCGGCTACCAAAAAAACCGGGGAACTACTGAGTAATTACAAAACCACAGGGTATTGTGCCACAATCACCCATGATGAAGTAAGTATGCCACGTACCCTGGTGATTGATTTTGGCGCAGTAAACTGTATGTGTAATGATGGCCGCAACCGTCGGGGTAAAATCGTAGTTTCCTATACCGGAAATAAATACAACGATTCAAATAGTATTGCCCAATTCAGTTTTGATAAATATTTCATCGATAATAATCAAATCATGGGTTCCACATCCGTTACCAATATGGGGCGTAATGTGAACGACAAGTATTATTTTGAAATCAAAACGGAAGGTAAAATCTTAAGAGAGTTCATTTTGGATACTGTTTACTGGAATGCAAACCGGGTGCGTACCTGGATACAGGGACAGGATACACCAATCTGGACTGACGACTACTACGAAATCAATGGAACAGGAAATGGGCGTAGTAATCAATTGGGGTTTTATTCTTGTAACATTGTCTCTCCACTTTTGAAAGGTTATGATTGTCGATTTTTTACCAAAGGGCGGGTTGAAATGCAACCCCAAGGCAAAACACTCCGCACCATTGATATGGGCGAGGGTACTTGCGATTGGGAGTCTTGGGTTGAAGTAGACCGCAAACGTTATTATATCCGACAGTATTAATTTAAAAAATATTTACCAAAGGGACTGTTCCGAAAGTAAAACCTTGTACTGATTTCTTTTGACTCAAGAAATGGTTTTAAGTTTTTCCTTTTGAAATCGGATCTAACAGGTATTTTATACTTCTGCATCCATGATCAAGGGCTGATTCGGACTCACGGAACTATCCCATGACGCTTCTTTAAATTTGAAGCGCCTTTGAGATAATCAGCAAGTCCTAAATAAACCCTAACTAAACTTGACCGGAATCTTCCCTTCGTAAGGGTGAATTTTAAGGTCGGGGAGCCTATCTTTGTGGCCATTTTAAAGCATGGATATACAACGACTAATAAGGGCATACCGAAGTATGATGACCGCCGGGGCCATGGCTGATATCTACGAGGAGAACAGAGCCATTTGTAAATATGTACATAGTACTTCCCGTGGACATGAAGCCATTCAGTTGGCAACAGGATTTCAATTGAAACCTTATGATTTTGTGAGCCCTTATTATCGAGATGAGAGTTTAATGCTCGGTATGGGTTGGCGCCCCTATGAGATGATGTTACAGTTGTTGGCAAAAAAGGACGATCCATTCACCGGAGGAAGGGAATATTATAACCATCCAAATTCAAATCGACCTCATTTTCCGAAAATTATTCACCAAAGCAGTGCAACGGGTATGCAAGCCATCCCAACTACCGGTATTGCACAGGGCATTCAATATATCGAACAAATGGCCAAAACGGCGATGAATGAGCATCATGTGAGTGCCGATGTGGATTTGAATATGGAAAACGCCTATGGTGCAGCTATGTACGAATTTATCCGACAAGGTGAAAAACCGGTGGTGGTTTGTTGTTTTGGCGATGGGAGTGTCACTGAAGGCGAAGTGAGTGAGGCGTTCCAATTTGCTGCTTTGCGCCAATTACCGATCATCTATTTGGTAGAAGACAATGACTGGGGCATCAGCGTGAGTAGCGACGAAGCCAGAAGCATGGATGCCTATGAATTTATTGGTGGATTTAAAGGGATTGAACGATTAAAAGTTGATGGTTCAGATTTTGAAGCCAGCTATGAAATCATGGAAAATGCGATTCATTATGTTCGTGAACACCGTAAACCCATATTAGTCCATGCAAAAGTTCCATTACTTGGGCATCATACCAGCGGGGTTCGGAAAGAGTGGTACCGCACTGAAGAAGATCTTTCCAAACATGAAAAAAATAATCCGGCCATCAAGCTCCGGAAACGACTGATAGAATTGGGGATTTCTGCAGAAAAATTGGATGAAATAGAAGGGGAGGAAAAGGCTTTCATCGCGCGTGAGTTTCAACTCGCGGCTGAATCGCCTGAACC
Source organism: Chitinophagaceae bacterium (assembly GCA_036804585.1). GTDB lineage: Bacteria > Bacteroidota > Bacteroidia > Chitinophagales > Chitinophagaceae > OLB11. Next base: position 2,921 of record DAIRSC010000062.1, on the reverse strand, counting down.
TGATGCTCAAGGTGTGGCCGATCATGTATTTGCACCTACATCGGTTTTGATAGAAAGTGGAACTCGTCAACCACAAGAAGGTGAAAAAGTTGTGATGGTTGATGCTGCTATGCATGCTGTTGAAGAATTGATGCGTAAACATCCTGAATGTTTATTTTATGGTCAGGATGTTGGCCGGCGCTTGGGAGGTGTATTTCGCGAAGCAGCCACCCTCGCTGATAAATTTGGTGATAACCGTGTTTTTAATACTGCTATTCAGGAGGCTTATATTATTGGAAGTACCATTGGTATGAGTGCATTAGGATTAAAGCCATTTGTAGAAGTACAATTTGCCGATTATATCTATCCGGGTATCAATCAACTGGTGACAGAGATTTCTAAATCCTGTTACCTGAGCTGTGGAAAATTTCCGGTGAGTATGGTACTTCGGGTACCCATTGGTGCATACGGCGGCGGCGGGCCTTATCATAGTGGAAGCGTCGAAAGTTTGCTGGCAAATATTAAAGGGATTAAAGTCGCTTATCCGAGCAATGCAGCAGATATGAAAGGATTGATTAAAGCGGCCTATTATGATCCGAATCCGGTGGTCATGCTCGAGCATAAAGGGGTGTATTGGAGTAAGGTACCAGGTACCGAAGATGCTAAAATGATTGAACCGGCTGAGGATTATATGTTGCCTTTCGGAAAAGGACTGAGTGTATTGCAGGCAGATGATTCCATGTTAGAAGATGGAAGCAGTATGTGTATTATAACTTACGGAATGGGAGTTCACTGGGCTAAAAACGCTGCTAAAGCTTATCCCGGTCAAATTGAAGTAATCGATCTGCGCACCTTGTATCCATTGGATGAAGCGCTCGTATTTGATACAGTAAGACGCCACGGCAAATGCATGGTTTTGACTGAGGAGCAATTACGGAATTCTTTTGCAGAAGCATTGGCCTGTCGTATTCATCAACATTGTTTTTACCAATTGGATGCACCTGTTAAAACCATGGGTGCACTTGATTTGCCGGCTGTGCCGATGAATGTGATACTTGAACAAGCGATGTTACCGAATGCCGATAAAGTGCGGGATGCAATAGCTGAACTTTTATCTTACTAAGGGTGATCAGTTCCTTCAGGCATACAACCCAATATCCTGCTCTGAATGCCTGGCGAACTCATGAGAAGTTGCTGCTAAGTTGTTTGGGTTTCTTACTTTGGTTCGTTGTCATGTATCGTGCCTGTCATCTTTCTATGACTCACGACGAAGCAGGAACAGCCGATCATTTATTACAGCGTTATTATCAGATTTTAAATAGCCGGGAAGCTTTTCATTCAGCCAATAATCATATCCTGAATTCATGGTTGATGAAATGGAGCGCTTCTGTGTTTGGCGTTTATGAATGGGCATTGCGATTGCCTAATGTGCTGGCATTCGGTCTGTATTATGTGGCAGGCATTGGTGTGATTCGTCAGTTGTCACTGTCTCAAAAAGGGCGATTGATGTGTTTGGCTTTCTTTGTCTTGCACCCATTTGTACTTGATTTTTTTTCTTTATGCCGAGGATATGGATTGGCCTTGGCCTTTGAGATGATGTCGTTATTTTTCACCCTGAAATATATTGAGGATAGAAAAATTTTAAATCTCCATGCATCCGTTTTAGTATGTGGCTTGGCTGTTCTCAGCAATATGACCTGGGTTTATTTTCTTTTGGCACAGATGGCCTGGATCATTTTCGATGAAGGGATAACCTACTACAAAAATCAAAAGTTAATCTGGTGGAAGAGTTTGATTTCATGGTTCATTTTTGCCGGGATATTGGGTCTGGTGTATCGGCCCTATCAATGGATACAAGCCAAGGGCGAGTTAAAATGGGGAGCCAATGGTTGGTTTGATTTGCAGCACACCTTTGCGAAAGATTATTTGTACAACGATACATTTTTAACGGCTGTCATTTTCCAAATTCTTTGTTTAGTCATTTTTGTACTTCTTTCCCATCAATGCTATGGATACATGCAGAAAAAGGAAAAAAGTATTCGAGCAGAGCAGTCATTTTTGATCATGATTTTACTTCTTGGGTTGACTACCTTGGCTATCTTGAACCGTAATTTAAACAACACTACTTATGCATCCGGACGAAGGGCATTGATGTACTTTCCGCTTGTCGTGTTGATGTTTATTTTTTTGGTGAACTTCTTTCCATTGAAACGCATGCAATCTTGGATGATCGGTTTGTTCATTGGTATATGGATTTTTTCCTGGTCCGGATTTCGTTTGAATATAGTTCGGGAATGGAGATATGATTCGGCAACAAAAAATACGTTTGATTTGATTCGTAATAACCCAAAGGAAGAAATCAAGATTGCCGTTGACTGGCATTTTTTACCTGTGATGAAATTTTACGCCCGATATCGTGACACCCGGGTTCAGGTGGCGTCCATAGATGAAAATAATTACTACGAAAAATTTGATTGGTTGTATTTGTACGACACCGAGATTATACCAAATTCTAACTGGGAATTGGTGCAAGAGGATGAAAGGGGGCAAAAATTATTTCGAAGGAAGTAAACTTACTCTTACCAATAATTCTAATTCAATTTTAAAAGGTGTCATGCTTTTAAGTTCCGGAATGGGTAAATGCGGATAGTTATAAATGTTTATAAATTTTTGAGGAAGGCGTAATGCTAAAAGAAACCAAAATATTGAAAACATCGGTAGTTATACGACAACTTTACAAACCAATTCAACCGACCGTTAAACAATCGGCTGACCATGTAAAATATTCAGAATTTCTGCCCGACGTAAAACTGCAAAACTATATTTAGGGTCTGCTGATTAACGTGAATATAGTTGATTCCAGTACATGATGGAGTAATTTTCGTTTATTTAGATGCACAATAATTTTTCATATCACCTCAATAAGCTTGCAGTTTTTTTCT
>DAIRSC010000061.1:0-11579 GCA_036804585.1 Chitinophagaceae bacterium | reverse complement strand
AGGTATTTTTCTTATTGATACTGCGTTTACAGATATGACATGACTGAGTGATAAAATAAATGTCATTATCTTATATCTGAAAAGAGGTCACTATGAGGTCGGGAATACCATCTTTTGAATCCAGGAATTGAAAAGAATTTTTATCCTGAATTTGTAAGCCCTGATCGCTAGCCGACCAAATTTTTTTCATCGAGTCGAAGTCAACTTGATAAATGAAATCATCGTGTAAACCGTTTCTGGTTGACCAGTGTTTTATTTGATATGGATCGATAGTATAATAACCTTCTCCTTTTGTTGCAATCAGTAAGGGATGATTGGGTTTCCATTCAATGTCTGAAATCGGATGCCCACATTGAACAAGCTTTTGTGGGATTCGCTCTCCGGGTGGTAACAGGTAAATGGCGCCTTGTTGGGTGCCTATTAACAGGGTTTGTCCTACAAAGCACAGACTGCTCACTTGCAGATTGGCTGTTTTGGCGAATCCATTCAGCTGTCTGTTTTCATAAATGTACAGGCCATTTGAACTTCCCAACCATATTCGGTTATTCGGATCAATGGCAATAGTGTGATAATCAAATTTATTGTCCAGCAAACGGGCCTGAATATTAACCCATTGAGTGCATAGTGTCAAAAGGAGCAACGACCATTTATAGAGGATATTCACGAATCAGTTTTAATCAGTCGGCAATCTAAGCTGACATCAATCATTTCAGCAAGTTTTTTATGGACTATACGGGGTATTTTAATACCGAATTCACTCAGGCTGATTTTGAATTGGCTTTTAATTCGAATTTCTTGCTCAGAGTGCACTTGAATTTGTGAAGGTATGATGAGGTTTTTCTTTTGTCCATGTAATATAAAATCACCTTTGGCGCGAATGGCATAAGTCCCGGGTTTGGACCAATCTATTTGTTCAATAACCCTGCCTATAAACTGAGCTTCAGGGTATCGATTACTTTCGATATAGTTTTCATTATAATGTTCTCTTTGCAGAGGGCTATTGAATCCATCAAATGTATTCATTGCAATACTGAACCTGAAATGTCCGGTATTTTTATCGATTATCCCCTTTAAGGATTTGCTGTAAGCACGAATGGTTTCTTGTGTTTGCGATGAGGTAAATCGCACGTTGGATACCTGTATTTTGTAATACTCTCTGGAAGGGAGTAGGTACAGGAATAAAAAAAGAAGACTTTTCATGTTTTTCAAAAATAAAAAAATCCCGGTGCATTGTCCGGGATTTTTTTAATGTAATTACTATTAACGAATAAGGGTAAAATCTCCCGTGAAGGTTTCGATCTTATGATCTCTGAATTTCACTTTGATGATATACTGGTAAGTACCAATATCTGCATCCCTTCCTTTCACACGTCCATCCCAACCTGCGTTGATTGAAGTGCTGCTGTAAATTTGTTTACCCCAGCGGTCAAAAATGGTCATATCCATTCCAATAGCATCTTTTCCTAAACGGATGCTGAACAAATCATTGTTATTATCGCTATTCGGTGAAAACGCATTTGGAATGAATACAGAACGATCTATTCCACTTAAGTTAGGCAGGGGAGGAGGAGGAGGTGGTGGTGGAACAAATTCAAATTCCGCAACAACCGTTTCTTTTTCCTGATAACCAAAAGTAACTTGTTTGTTCAAAGCAGAAGGCGTAAATGTGGTTGTTAAATTATTTTTATTCCAATCGATGAACTTATGACTGGGTGCTGGTGTTGCGGTCAGATTATACGTAAAGCGTCGATCGAGGGTTAAAGTAGTCGGATAAGTGCTGAATGTATTACCATCTAAAGTGATGGTACCTGTTCCCGGAGGGGTAACATCAAATGTTACTTCTACAGAGTCATAGTTAAAGTATTTGAAATAGGCAATAACTGAATCTTTTTTCTTAAAGTCATACTGCACCTGGTCGGTGGTTGTATTAGGCGACATGGAATTTTGCGGAGCTTGGTATTCCCAATGGTCAAATGCCCAATATTGCCCACCGGTAGGAGTTGCTTTTAAGGTATAGATGGAATCTCCCTTTATGGTTTTTTCCCAGATATAAGGAGCTTTTACACTACCATCAATAGCAATAGTTCCTGAGTTTGGAGGCACAACGTTCAGTTTCAATTGCTGAGGATTTAAATCCATACATGAGTCCAATTTGGTTCCGATAATGGCACAACGATTTGAAATTTGGCTGCGCATATAATCGCAGTTATTGTTCCAGTCGATGAGAGTACCTCCCCAACGATTAATTTGAGCTTGCATTTCAGGCGTAAGAATCGCGCGGATAGAATCAAAGTGATACAAGATATTGGTACACTCAAACGGACCATTTAAAAGATCCAACCATTGCTGATCATACATTTGTTTGAACTCTGTATTTTGTAAGAGCTTTGTCAGCATTTGGGTGTGTTTGATATTACTACTATTTTGGAATAAACTGAATGGATCACACGGATCGTTTTGGTAAGTGGTGTTACCAACACCGGTATAGTTTTGTCCAAGGTCAAGAATATTGTCTTGATCCCACAAAGCATAACGCCATTTAACGTAGTTGTTATTTCCACGTCCCCTCCACCAATGGGTGTTCCAGTTCAACCAGTCGGTATTTACGAGATATTGGTTGAAAATAAAATATTGAGCAAAACTCTCCACGTCCAGGCTATCTTTTACTACATTGTAATTTGCCTGAACAGCCATGTTATTATTGTCAATATAATTGGTCAGCCAGTTCCAGCCGGTTGTCGTACCCGGGCCAACAATCATACCACCCCAATAACGTAAATTATCCACTTTGTTTTCTTTTTTACCATAATAGTATTCAAAGAAATCTTTATCGACTCTTTCACGAATTTCATATACGCCCCAATATTGTCCGTTTACAAAAACAATGGTGGGTGTATATCTACGATAGTCCATATTTAATTCATAGCGCTCTGCCAGGGTATGGGCAAAAATATCCCGCATGTGCGCGCTCACTGTAGGGCCGCCCGGATAGTTGTCAGATGCTCCTGCTTTTAAGATGACCATATCAAAAGTGTCTCTTAAGCTGGTAGAAAAGTATTTGTGTTCCATTTTTGCCTGATAACCCGATTCATCATTGGCATAAACTTTAAAGCCTTTTTGAGGATAGGCCCAAGAATCATGTCCATGACGTTTTGCACGCCCCTCAAACTTTTCTACAAAGTTTTTGTTTTTATCGAAGTATTCATAGTGGCAAAAAATCGGTTGGGAGTTCCAAGTAAACAAGGTTGTTGTAAACGGGCCACTCACTGAAATGATATTGTAAGTGGTGTTTTCGTTGATGAAATAGGTATTCGTTTCTGTGAAACTCGGCGACACCTGAGGGTTGCTGCTAAATGCCTTCGCTCGCACAACAGTAGTTTGTGTAATGGCAATTGGTGCCGTGTAAGCGGTGGATGCAGCTGTAGGCGTTGAACCGTCTGTGGTATAACGAATCGTTACGCTGGGATCAGGTGAGGTTAATACCACATTTTGTGTAGCGGTATAAAATCCTGCTGCAACATTCATGCTGGGTTTGGTTGCATACATGGTATACCCGGTTGAACCTGCATTTGAAGCATTCGGAGTTGGAGTTTGAAACAATGAAAAAGTTGAGGCGCCATCCGTTGTACGGCCACGTGAATGTGCGCGTTGGGTTAGGTTCAAGTGCACCGAATCAACCAAAACGCCTGAAGCATCAGAAATCAGAAACCATTCGCCGGTATATCGGGCCTGAGTCAGTTTGAAAGAGGGGTGAATGTCACCATTAGCGGCTACTACACCTCGGTCGCTACAATAAATCATTTTACGAGCACCGGCATTCACAGGAGCCACCGTCGGAATCTGCCATTTCATGGGTTCAGCCGGGTCATCACTCAGGTAATAGCCGGTCAGATTTACCGCGGCACTACCTGCATTGTATATTTCAACCCAATCATCGTATTCGTTAAAAGAATTGAGGATGGTGTTGGTATTGGAGCAAGAATACTCATTGATTAGTATCTGTGCATCCGATAAGTTGAAGCATAGAACAGAAATTAAGAACAAGGAAATTTTTCTCATCTGTTTAATTTTATACGTTTGATATTTGTTTTTATAAAGATATTTACGGCATTCACGAGATTGTACAACAATCCTCAAACCATGACGCTTTAACAGCCAATAAAGTTAGGTTTTGTCTGTGGAAATACCAATTTTATCTCTTTTAAGGGGCGCTTTTGTCGGTTTATGCCTTAAATTGCAAGGTAAAATAAAGTCATTGATTTTATTGATAGCTCAAAAGAATAAAATCACGATTCCTTTCGATGAACATTCAGTCAAAAAATATATGCAAAAAATCAACTTCTTTTCCTTTATCCTGGCGCTGATGCTCATGCATTCGGGCGTTCAGGCTCAAATTACCACCAATTTGCCCATCGTACTCATCACCACACCCGCAGCAATTACGGCAACCGAACAACAAGGGAGTATGTCAATCATTGATAACTTAAGTGGAATCAATAATCAAAGCGATCTAGCAACATTTGTAGGGATGGTCGGTGTTAGAATTCGTGGAAATGTATTAAGTCCAATACCGTCATATAATGTTGAAACATGGAGTGCCCCGAACGTAAATTTAGATACTTCATTACTGGGAATGCCTTCCGATAATGATTGGGTGCTTTTGTCGTCATACAACGATCGTTCTTTAATGCGAACCGCTCTCACAAACCGATTGCACGAATCCATGGGTAGATACGCTCCGAAAATGGAACATTGTGAACTCATCGTCAATGGATCCTATCAGGGCGTTTATCTTTTTGGAGAAAAAATCAAAAAAACAGCAGGTCGTCTTGATCTCGCTACGCTGAACACAACCGACAATTCGGGCATCGAATTAACCGGAGGGTATATCTGGAAAATTGATGATGGTACTGCTTTGTGGACAAGTGCATTTGCCCCGCCATATGCAACTACCCAGCAAATAAAATTTGTGATAGATTATCCGGATGCCGGAGACATCACGCCCGCCCAAACTAGTTACATCAAAGCATATGTGGATAGTTTTGAAACAGCGATGAATGCCTCGAATTTTCAGGATACAGCTTTAGGATGGCGTCGTTATGGTGCCGTGAACGCATTTATCGATTATATGATCATGAATGAGGTTAGTCGTAACTACGATGCTTACCGAAGTAATGTTTACATGTATAAAGATAAGGAGAAAAAAATGCGACCCGGTCCGGTTTGGGGTTTTGATTTGGCCTGGCGGAATACTGCAGATTGTTCGAGCGCATCCGATACCGGTTGGTGTTATCAGATTGGTGCATCTTGCCCAAGTTTAGGTAAATTACCACCTTTCTGGTGGTCAAAATTAACCACAGATGCCTCCTTCATGCAAGATTTAAAATGTATGTATCGCGATTATCGTTTGCCGAATCAAATTTTAGACACCAGTAAAATTTTTACGATCATCGATTCCATGAAAACCCGTTTAACAGCCAATAATGCGGTGAGTAGAAATTTCACCCAATGGCCAATCTGGGGCGTTCCACTGAATAATGAACCCACACCTATGGCGACTAATTTTAATGAAGAAGTTGACGCATTAAAACAATTTATTCGTAAGCGTTTAACCTGGTTGGATAACAAATGGGTAGCAGGTTTGTGTTTGTGGCCGGTGGGTTTGAGCGAAACAGAAAAAAATATGCAGGTGGAACTTTTCCCCAATCCTGCCAGCGATTGGCTGACCATTCAGGGAGATTTCGGGAATGCAAAACCTTGGCAACTTGAAATACTCGATTTAAGAGGAAGAAGTTTATTCAAATCGGTGTTTAGTGGCCCTCGTATTCAATTGGATACGCGTGCATATGCCGAAGGGATTTATTTGATTCGTATCGAACAAAACGCTCAGGTATTGACGCGTAGACTGGTGATCGAATAGACTTGTTGGTCAGGAAAAATCAATTGTTCAATGGGGGTAACAACAACCCCATTTTGTATGATTTTTTTGAAGCTGAAAATTCTCAGTCGCCCATATTGGTTAATACTCTTGGATTTAATGGGTTTTAAGACTGGGGGCAGTTTGATTTAATTGCGTAAGCCTTCGTTCGGGAAGGCTTCCATTTTTTTAAATACAACGGATCTCACAATGGAACGACACCCGAATTTCCCGAATCATCTGTGGATTTCGAAGCATTCTCGCAAAACGATTACTCCATTGAATTGTTTGATTTGAATGCTTGTTTAAATCACTTATGTGAACACAGAACCCTTTTTGGGAACTTCCAATCCGTGGTTTTGTTCGGACACAGCAGAGGGGACGGCATATCAATCCTCCAATGCAGTCTTGATAAACGGGTAAGCGCATTAATTACCTGGGCATCGGTGCATCAATGTAAAACCCCTTGGGTAAATTGGACGGAAGAGTAAATGAAGGAATGGGCGAGCAGTGGAATCATCTATTATTGGAACACTCGTACCCGGCAGGAAATGCCCCTGGCTTATCATTTATTTCAGGATTGCCAAAAACCAAAAAAATGAGGAGGCTTTCAATATTTAAAAAGCCATTGCATCCATCCATCGGCCCATTTTAATGATTCATGGTACTTTAGACAGTGTAGTTCGGATTGAAGATGCCCGAAATTTGGCCATTTGGCAGCCTAAAGCTAAATGGATAGAATTACCATCCGACCATGTTTTTGGTCGTAAGCACCCAAGGTTGGACAGCCACCTGCCCCGTTCGACGGAGGAAGCGATTCAGCACTGTATTTATTTTCTTCGTGGTCATGTCATTTCAGAATAATGCAGAAATCTCTCCGGATTTCATTCTTTATACGAAAGATCTTAATGGGGATTGGTTTAATCGAATTTCTAAGTTTTTATAACAATGTTCGTTTATTGAGTTTTTTAACGAAATTTGCTCACCTTAATAGTTGAATGACGTATGATCGATATCAAAGTACCGCCCGTTGGAGAAAGTATCAATGAAGTGTCCCTTGTGAAATGGCTCAAACCAGATGGTGCGTGGGTAGAACGCGACGAGGTTCTCTGCGAATTGGAGAGCGAAAAGGCCACCTTCGAATTGAATGCTGAGCAGGCAGGTTTGCTTAAACATCAGGCCCAGGAAGGCGCTACTTTACTGATTGGTGATTTGGCATGCCGTATTGATGAAACTGCTCCTGCACCTGAAAAAAAGGAAACAGTTCCGGCGCCGGTATCCGCTCCTGCGGCCGCACCGGCTCCTGCGCCTCAACCTAACACTACGCCGGTTGAAACGAATGCAACTCCGCTTGCTAAAGCCATTTTGGAAGATAAAAAAGTAAATCCTGCCAATATTCAAGGCAGTGGGCCCATGGGAAAAATTACCCGCAACGACGTTTTGGCTGCTTTGGAAAAACCCGGAACACCACCCGGAAAAGCTTTGTTTAGCCGGGAGCAACGACGTGACAAAATGAGCCACCTGCGCAAACCGGTGCGTCGTCGATTGGTGGAAGCCAAAAATTCAACGGCCATGCTAACCACTTTTAATGAAGTGGATATGTCAGCTATCATGGAGTTGCGCAGTAAATACAAAGATGCATTTAAAGAAAAACATGGAGTTGGATTGGGCTTTATGAGTTTCTTCACCAAAGCATGTTGTATTGCATTGCAGGAATGGAAAGCAGTAAATGCTTATATCGATGGCGAAGAAATCCTTTACCACGAGTATTGTGATATCTCCATTGCAGTGAGTGCCCCCAAAGGGTTGGTCGTGCCTGTTATTCGAAATGCCGAAAGTTTATCCATGGCTGAAATCGAAGCCAAGGTTGGCGAATTGGCGGCCAAAGCCCGTGACAATAAATTAAGTATAGAAGAAATGACCGGAGGAACCTTTACGATCACCAATGGTGGGGTATTTGGTTCCCTGATGAGCACACCTATTATCAATATTCCACAGTCCGCTATTTTAGGGATGCACAAAATACAGGAACGACCGATGGCCATCAACGGACAAGTTGTAATTCGCCCAATGATGTATCTGGCTTTGAGTTATGATCACCGAATTATAGATGGACGTGAAAGTGTTGGGTTTTTGGTTCGTGTGAAAGAACTGCTTGAAAATCCATTACAATTATTAGCGGCACAAGATCCTGCTAAGTTGTTGTTAGAATTATAATCATGTTCGTTCAGGCTTATCTGCAAATGGCAGAAAGTGTCATTCAGGCTTATTCCTTGCCTCAACCACTGCATCTTTTTTTAAAAACATTTTTAAAGAATAATCGACAATTAGGTTCCCGCGACAGAAGATATGTTCGTGAATTGGTTTATGGTTTTTATCGACTAGGACCACAACCTGAAATGAGCGTACGCGATGCATGTTTAACAGGCGCATTTTTGAGTGGGAGATTGCCTCAATTGTTTTTTCTGAAATGCGGGTTTAATGGTTTTGAATTGAGTGAATTGGATTTGTTGGAGAAATGGAAATGGATTCAAACACAACAAAAAATGTCGTGGAATTTATCCCATCCTTACAGTGAAAAAATAACCAATGCACAATATCAGACTTATTTGTTTTCGCCCAAGAAAATATTTATTCGGATTCGAAATCCCCGCATCAAGGAATTGCTGTTAAGAGCAGAAATTGAATTCAAAGAAGAAACAAAAAACTGTATCTCTTTTGCGCAGCATATGGATTTGGAGGAATTGGGCATGCCACCCGAAGATTATGTGGTACAGGATATCAGCTCTCAACAAGTTCAGGCGTTTTTAAATCCAAAGCCTGCCGAAAAATGGTGGGATTGCTGCGCGGCTAGTGGGGGGAAAAGTTTATTACTACTCGATCAAAAAGTTCCGGTGCATTTAACGGTAAGTGATATTCGTCCTCAGATATTGAGTAATTTACGGTTACGACTAAAACGTTATGGTTTTCAGATTCAGGAGAGCATTGAATTGGATCTTACAGCGGATATTCCCGCAAAAATGAATGAACAATTTGATCAAATCATTTGTGATGTTCCTTGCAGCGGTTCTGGTACCTGGTCACATTCTCCGGAACAATTTTATTTTTTCGATGAGAAATATTTGAATAATTATGTACAACGTCAAGCGCTGATTATACGCAATGTATGGAAAGCTTTAAAGCCGGGTGGAAAATTGATTTACCTCACTTGTAGTGTACTGCGTGCAGAAAATGAAATGCAGATTGCCCAAATTCGACACGAATACGAATGTGAATTGGAACAACAGAAAGTATTGTTTTATCAGCCTTATGGAGGCGATGGGATGTTTATAGCAGTATTGCGCAAGCCTGGTCAGGAGGTTTTGATTTGATGAAAATGTGATCGGTATGCTTTGGGAATCAGCCATTGAAGCAAGAAATTTTTCAACCCCAATAATCTTGAAAATTTGTAAATAAATAAAAAAAGATAAGGCACGAGAATGGGGCCTTGCTTGAATTTTTGTCGAAGAATCGGATGACAAACCAATTGTTGAACAATGAACATACAAAAGTATCTAAACCAACCTAGGTGTTTTCGGTATTGTCGAAATAAGTCGAAGGTATAAGCACTAGGACTTAAATGATTTTGAAGACTTGATGCCCGTTCATTTACGAAAGCGGTGTAATCAATGGGTAGGTTAGAGATTTGCATCGATTTTCCGATTCGAAAAAATACCTCATACACTTCTTGTTTGTCGAGTTGACTTAAAGGATGTCGCAGAGATTCATAAGACCGAATGGAGTAGTCGATGAGCATGAATAGAACATCCCGATAGGCCCAATCCGGAATCAAATCACCTCTTTTTGTTTCAACATTCTGATGAATTTGTCGGATATGTAAAATCGTTTGGATGGCTTTTTCTTCGTTCGCAAATACAATACCTCTGGCATAACTTAAAGTTGAGAACATTCTTCCAATGGGATCAGCAGGTAGTTTACCGGTAAAATACAACCAATCAACACTCGGGTGGTAAGCAAATTCGGCAGCAGAAGCAGCGAAAAGAAAAAAGATGTGTTCCGGTTGGCTCCAGATATACCGCACAATATGGCCCGGTGCAACAAAGGCTTTAGTTGGCAATGGAGTCGCTGGGGTCATCTTGAATTTGTTTATTGGAATAAAATTGTTCGTAGGACACACTGAGCAGCATGGCTACTACAGATGGAATGGCCACCAAAAATATTTCAAGGTTTTGTATGGAAATGGTCCCTTTCTCGCGAACGAAGAGTAGCCATAAGAGGATGGAGGCGTAGAAAAAGGTTTCAGCACCAAATACCACATAGTAATAGGTCCATCGAAACACATGAGGGGAGATTTTTTCAAAAAGCTTCTCTCCTAATTGCATGAAAAGTAGCAGAGGCAATCCCCCTGCAAAGCAGATGATGACATAAACAAAATAAATCACAGACATCAGAGCGATGCTGTCTTCTAATTGTCTGTCGTTTTGAATGCTTATGACAAGTAGGCCTATTGCGACCAACAAACCCAGAAGCAAATTAAAGAGTTGTGCCCTCAGCCAGATTTTCATGATATTCATAAAAGTACTTTGAAAAGCAAAGTTAAATAGATAAATTAAATTTTACCACTATTATAGATGGTTTTATGATTTTATTGGCAACTTGAAGAAAAGTGCTTTTGCAATTTGATTTTACACTTTGTTCAATTGTAGTATTTCTATATGAAAGAATTTATCGGTTTATATTCACAAAAGAACCATATTGAAATCAACTCGAATCGTCATCTAATTGGAATTGGAATGTGCAGATTGGTTTAAAATTATACTACCTTGTCATTCCAAAATGAGTATAGACTTCATATAGGTACTCGGATAAAACTTGTTACTTAAATGCCATCTTTATGAAAAGAATTTTTGTTAGAATTCATGTGTATTGCTCGATTATTTTAATGCTAGTCATGTTAGGCAGTCAGGGGCAAACGACTCAATCCAGCGGGGGCGAATTAATTTCCGGTAAAAGAAAGATTGGCAAAACGGTTGAAGTTTTAGGTGATAGTTTGTGGTATGTTTTTCAGGATACAAAAAATCATCTTTGGTTTGGCAGCGATGGTGAAGGGGTGTTTTATTATGATGGCATACAAATCACGCAGTTTACAAAACAAGACGGGCTTTGCAGCAATAGAATTCGCCAAATTTTGGAAGATGAATCAGGAAATATTTATTTCTCCACCTTGGAAGGAATAAATAAATACGATGGCAACATAATCAGCAAATTGATGCCTGTTGAAAGCCATGAATGGAAATTGCAAAAGGGTGATTTGTGGTTTTATATGATTGGTAAAAGTGATGAATATGGACCTTACCGATATGATGGTAAAAAGCTTCATCATCTCCGTTTGCCAAAGCATAAACCCCATGATGATTTATATTCTGAGGGAATTAATTCATTTTTCAGCCCTTACGAAGTTTATTGTATATACAGGGATCGAAGCGGTGCAATGTGGTTTGGGACTTCCGTATTTGGCGCTTGTCGATATGATGGCCATTCCCTTCAATGGATTTATGAGAAGGACTTAAGCATCGCACCCAATGGGGGGACATTCGGTATTCGTTCAATCTTGTCATTGGGTTTTATGGCCGAGACAGTCTCCAGGCATTTTGGGCCGCGG
>DAIRSC010000060.1:0-11599 GCA_036804585.1 Chitinophagaceae bacterium | reverse complement strand
TGAAAAATTATTGTGCATCTAAATGAACGAAAATTACTCCATCATGTACTGGAATTAACTATTTTCACGTTAATCAGCAGACCCTAGATAATGAGACCGGTGCAAAACGATCAAAAATAGTTGGCTCAGTCATTTGGCTTCAAACTTCTGCGTTGTTTTGAATTTTTTACTATATCCTTATCAACCAGATAACCAAATATTTAAAAATTCAAAAAGCCTTGAACTTTTTTGCCAAATGACTTTTGCAATGGTCTCAAAATACTAAACAACACTAACAGACTTTGAACTTATCTTCATTGGAATTGGTATTACTTTGCAGCATTAAAGTTTATCGTTGTTTAACTGGCGCACGCATATCACCCGAAATTATTTGATTCAGGCCATCACAGTGGTCTGCAATTTTTTGGCCTCGATATTTTTAGTCAGAATGTTAGGAACAACGGGGCAGGGTGGATGGGCATTATACCTGAATTCAGCACAATTCCTTTTATTGTTTCTTGGCATGGGCTTCCCTTCGGCAATCGTTTATTTGGCGGCTGGAGGAAAATGGTTGAAAGCTAAACTTTTATCTACTTCCATAGGGCTCAGTCTTGTGCTTATTCTTATACCGGCAATATTTCTTTTCCTGTTCCACAATCACTCCGAACTGGAAATGTTTCTGGGGCGTGAGAGTCAGGGACATCGGGCTTTATTGATTCTATTTTTGATTTATCTGGTGATACAGATTCTTATTCAAATCAATGGCGCCTTTTTGCAGTCAGAACAATTGTTTACCATACATTCGGTGATTAATTTGTTGGGGAGTGTATGCCTGTTATCGGGCAATGTCTTTTTGTATTATGCCCACATTGGGACCTATCCTGAGGTATTTCTTTACGCCATGATTGTGGTACTCATTTCAGGAGCCTTGCAATTTGGTGTTGGATTTTATTTACTGTGGGGTAAACTATACAGAACCCTACAATGGGAGTCTTCAGATTGGTCAACATTTAAGGTTTTATGGCCATTCGCGAAATGGATATTATTTGCGAATACCCTTCAATTTCTGAATTACAAAGCAGATGTTTGGCTCATTAGATGGTATCATTCCCAAGCTGAATTAGGTATTTATACTTTGGCTGTTTCCCTGATACAATTGGTTTGGTTGTTGCCGAATGTGATTCATGGGATGGTTTATAGTATTGTTGCTTCTGAAAAAAATCCGGAAGTTCAATTTGACAAAGTCCATAAATTACAAAAGCAGATGCTCTGCTATGCCATTGCTGCCTGTACCTTCGGAAGCATATTGTCATTTTGGATCATTCCTCTGTGGTATGGCGGGGGATTTCGTGAAGCAAGTTATATTTTAATCATATTATCCGGAGGCATCATTCCTATTGCAGGAGCGCTTCCGATTAGTGCCTATTTTGCCGGTAAAGGACTCATGAAACGAAATCTGATCGGGTCGCTGATTGGAATGATTTTGACTTTGTTGTTCGGGTTAATTTTGATTCCGGACTTCGGGATTTCCGGTGCTGCATGGACCTCCGTGATATCATATACTTCCACGGCCATCTTTTATTACTATCATTTTTATAAACGCTGATGGATGTTGAAAACCACCATTAAATTATGAGGGTGTTCGTACATTTGACGCATGTCCTATCAGGCACCGGAATATTGGAAAGAGATTTATGAACAAACTTCAGATGCAAAAGCGGTTTGTTATCCTGAGTGGCCACTCAGTTACAATCAAATGTTGCATCAGCAGCAACTTGACGGTTTGGTGCAATTAATGTCGGAAGAAAAAATAAGTTTGAGCAACAAACATATTCTTGAAATTGGCCCGGGTTCTGGCTTTTGGACACATTTTTTTTTACAACATCCAATTGCTACTTATACAGGGTTAGAATTGACTGAAACAGCTGCCAGGAGTTTACAAAATAGATTCCCTCAACAACATTTTATTTGTTCAGATGTGAGTGTAATCGAGGCACAAGATTTATCGCCCGATGGATATGATTTTATTTTCGTCGCTATGGTTTTTTTGCATATCACCGATGATGAGAAATGGTTCAAAGCCATTCATACCCTCCAAAAGGTTTTAAAGCCTGGTGGATATATTGTGGTATTAGATGCAGTCTATGAGCATCATGTTTTTGGTTGGCAGCGAAAACAAACAGCCGGTAAAGAGTTTGATATTCGTATGCATAATAAAATTCGTCGCATGCAGGATTGGAATGATTTATTTGCGACTCAGGTGTTTCAGTCATTAAAGCCCAGGCCTGCATTTAACCTGACTCAAATGTGTTATGATTTCCGGACATATTTGAGTTATCTCATTTTTGGCAAATGTTTTTATGCCATCCATCGGCGATTGTTGACCAAAAGATCGGAAGAATGGGGGAAATGGTATGGAAAATTTATTTTAAGAATAGATGATTGGATGACACGAACCCTGAAATGCGGCTTTTCAGGAAAATGGATGATATGGGTGCGTCAGGAAAAGTTGGGTTGAACAAAATGAAAATGAGATGATTGAAATGACCCAAAAAGCAAAAGCTCCCTCAGAAACGACCGAGAAATGCCTTTACGATGAATTCAAATCAAAAATGGGTGTTTAAAACATGGGGATAGTATATTTGCCACCAAAATTTAATGGGGATGAAAAATATTTTAGTAACCGGAGGTGCGGGATTTATTGGTTCGCATGTGGTAAGAAGATTGGTACGTCAATATCCGCAATATCAGATTACTAATCTGGATGCCTTGACCTATGCCGGAAATCTGGAGAATTTGTCAGATATTCAGGATGCAAGCAACTATACTTTTGTGAAAGGAAATATTTGCGATGCGTCTCATCTCGATGAAATATTTGCCCAATATCAAATTGATGCCGTCGTTCACCTTGCTGCCGAGTCGCATGTTGACAGATCTATTACGGATCCATTGGCATTTGTACAAACCAATGTGATCGGCACAGCATCCTTATTAAATGCGGCTAAAAAATATTGGAATGGTAATTACACTGATAAACGTTTTTATCATGTTTCAACAGACGAGGTTTACGGGAGTCTGGGAGAAACCGGTTTCTTCTATGAAAATACCGCTTATGATCCTCGCAGTCCCTATTCGGCCAGTAAGGCAGGTAGCGATCACTTGGTGAGGGCATTTTATCATACCTATAAAATGCCAGTGGTGATTAGTAATTGTTCGAATAATTACGGCCCTAATCATTTTCCGGAAAAATTAATTCCATTATCCATCAATAATATTCTTCAGAAAAAACCATTACCGGTGTATGGTAAGGGTGAAAACGTGCGCGATTGGTTGTATGTTCTTGATCACGCTCATGCTATTGATGTGATTTTGCATAAAGGCGTTACCGGAGAAACTTATAATATTGGCGGTCATAATGAATGGAAAAATATTGACCTCATTCGTTTGTTATGTAAGCTCATGGATGAGAAATTGGGGCAGGCTCCGGGTACATCTGAACAGCTGATTACTTTTGTGACCGATCGGGCTGGGCATGATTTGCGTTATGCTATTGATGCAAGTAAACTCAAGGATGAGTTGGGATGGCTGCCTTCTGTAACATTTGAACAAGGTTTGAGTCAGACCATTGACTGGTTCCTCGAAAATAAAGAATGGCTTGATCATGTGACCAGTGGAGATTATCAGGCTTACTACGAAAAACAATACGCAAATAACCATTGATATCAAACAATGAAAGGAATAATTTTAGCCGGAGGTTCCGGAACCAGACTATACCCCATTACCAAAGGGATTTCGAAGCAGTTAATGCCGATTTATGATAAGCCTATGATTTATTATCCGTTATCGGTTCTGATGATGGCGGGTATTCATGAAATTCTCATTATCACCACTCCTGAAGACAACGATCAATTTCGTCGTTTATTAGGCGATGGCAAATCAATAGGCTGTCAAATTCAATATGCCAAACAAGAAACGCCCAACGGTCTTGCTCAGGCTTTTGTGATTGGAAAAGAGTTTGTTGGAAACGACAAAGTAGCCCTGGTACTCGGCGATAATATTTTTTATGGTCATGGTTTAGGAAGGCAGTTGCAAAAATTGAATGATGTGGAAGGTGGGTACGTTTTTGCCTACCCTGTCTCAGATCCCGAGCGATATGGGGTTGTAGAATTTGATGCTGATATGAAGGCGATTTCTATTGAAGAAAAACCACAAAGCCCGCGCAGTAATTACGCTGTTCCGGGATTGTATTTTTATGATAACAGCGTGATTGACATTGCAGCAAATTTAAACCCCTCTGCAAGGGGTGAGTATGAAAATACGGATGTGAATCGTATTTATCTCGACAAGGGCAAATTACGGGTGTCCTTATTAGATCGTACAACGGCCTGGCTGGATACAGGCACATTTGATAGTTTGCATGATGCCACTGAATTTGTCAGGGTTATTGAAAAAAGGCAGGGGACTAAAATTGGCTGCATCGAAGAAATCGCATTTCGCATGGGCTATATCACTGCCGAGCAGTTAAAACAAGAAGCAGAGGCGTTGCGCAAAAGCGGATATGGCGATTATCTGATGCGACTTATTTAGCCGCCTGGCTGAACCAACCGGATTCAAACAATCGGATCATTTGAACATGTTTTTGATTTTTTTATAAAGCTTGCGGGCTTATATCACTGATTGGTCAGGAATATTCAAATTCTATCCTTGTAGGCTCCCTGATTTTTTATAATTTCGCGGCTGAAAGATATGGAGCAGGATTATTTTGTACATCCAACAGCCGTTGTAGATGATGGTTGTGTTATTGGAAAAGGAGTTAAAATTTGGCACTTCAGTCATATCATGCCGGCATGTACCATTGGCGATCAATGTAATATAGGGCAAAATGTGGTGATTTCACCCGAAGTCATTCTTGGCCGGAATGTCAAAATCCAAAATAATGTCTCCATTTACACCGGAGTTACTTGCGGCGACGATGTATTTCTTGGACCTTCCTGTGTATTTACCAATGTTACAAATCCGCGATCTGGCGTGAATCGTCGGGGACAATACGATAAAACCCATGTTGGGACAGGGGCCAGTATAGGAGCCAATGCAACCATTGTCTGTGGCCATGACATTGGACAATATGCATTTATAGGAGCAGGTGCTGTTGTGACAAAAAATGTTCCGGATTATGCTCTTGTGGTTGGTAATCCGGCTCGTCAAATTGGTTGGATGAGTGAATTTGGCCATCGTCTTCAGTTTAATGATCAGGGCTTGGCAACCTGTGCTGAGAGCCAGCAAGTCTATCAATTAATCAATCATACTGTTAAAAGAATTCAATAATGTCAACCATCAATTTTGCAGTCGTCGGATGTGGTCATATCGGTAAACGCCATGCTGAAATGATTTCGAGAAATCAGGAAAGTCGTTTGCTCGCGCTTATTGATGTAAAAGACCGCGCGAATTTGGGGATTGATCAATACGATGTGCCTTTTTATAATACCCTGGAAGACTTTCTCAAATCACCCGAGGCGCAGCAAACTGATGTAGTAAATATCGCAACACCGAATGGTTTTCATGCTTCACAGGCCATGCAATGTTTGGAATCTCGTAAACATGTAGTTATTGAGAAACCCATGGCCCTGAACAAACAAGATGCGGAAAAGGTGATATTCAAAGCCCTCCATGTGCATAAACATGTTTTTGCAGTAATGCAAAATCGTTATAGCCCACCAAGTGCATGGATCAAGGAGCTTATTGAAAGTGACAAACTCGGGCAGATATACATGGTGCAACTCAATTGTTACTGGAATCGGGATAACAGATATTACAAGCCTGAAAGTTGGCATGGCAAGCTTGAATTGGATGGAGGAACTTTGTTTACGCAATTTTCTCATTTCATCGACTTGATGTATTGGCTTTTCGGAGATATTCAAAATATTCAATCCCGTTTTAATAATTTCAACCATAGTAAACTCACTGAATTTAAAGAAGATTCCGGTGTGATACAGTTTGAATTTGTGAATGGCGGTATGGGCTGTGTCAATTTTTCGACGTCTATTTGGGATTGTAATCTGGAAAGTTCCATGACCATCATTGCCGAAAATGGAAGTGTGAAAATAGGCGGTCAGTATATGGATAAAGTTGAATACTGTCATGTAAAAGATTATCAGATGCCGGAATTGGCGCCAACCAATCCGGGCAACGACTACGGGGCTTACAAGGGGAGTGCAGCCAATCACCATTTTGTCATCGAAAATGTAGTGGATGTATTAAAGGGCCGAAATCAAATCACCACCAATGCATTGGAAGGATTAAAAGTGGTTGAAATCATTGAAAGAATGTATCAATCCTAAAGCGAGCAGATTGAATAGCAAATCGACGAATATCATCCTCCTGGTTTTATCACAGGCCATTAATCTCATTCTGCTATTTTTGTTTACCCCTTATTTGGTCAGGGCATTGCCCCGGGAAGAATACGGAACATATTCTCAGGTTCTTTTAATAGCTGATTTTATTGGTATTTTGGTTTCCATCGCCGTCGTTCAAATTGCGATGATGGCATTTACTAAACCCAATTATCCATTTGAAGATAGTTTAAAAACACTCTTAATATTTTCCGGAGTTTCAGCACTTGCCGGCATGTTCTTGATGTTGCTGAGTTCATTATTTGCCGGGCACTTGTTTAATAATCCGGCCATTACTCCACTGCTCATACTCTTTGCGCCTTTTTTGTTAGGATTAAAACTAAACAATGTATTGAATCAGGCATTGATTCGGCTTAATCAATCTAAGTTCATTTTGTTTTTATCGGTTGGTACCAACCTGACAAAACTGTTATTGGCATTTATAGCGGTGCATTATTATCATTCCCTGGTTGGTATGATGGTTGTTTATAGTCTTGAGCCATTGCTATCATCCCTGATTCAGTTATGGAAATTGTTCAAAATGGGGCATTTAAATGGTAAATTCAATCGGCAAATTTTTCGTGAAATGGCTGTCTTGGCCTTTCCCCTCTATATCGTGGAATTGCTGGGGGCCTCTTACACCTACATGTCCGGTTTTGTAATTAGTATCAACCTCAATGAAGAAGCTTATGCGGTTTATAAAAATGGGAGTTTCGAAATTCCGGTGATAGGGACTTTGTATGGAACGATCTCAACAGTTTTTATGGGAGATATGTCAATGTTAATCCATGACGGGAATCATCTGACGCTGGCGAATATCAAACGAAAAATCATGACAACAACAGCCGTGATTCTTTTTCCGGTGGCTATTTATTTTATCTTTTTTAGTGAAGAGTTTATACTGTTTTATTACTCTTCTAAATATGCAGAGAGTATTCCGGTGTTTATGATATTTACAGCTGCTTTGTTGATCAGAGTGCAGAACTATACAGATGTGCTCATCTTACTCCGAAAGTCAAAATTTGTTTTGATTAGTTTTATCATTTTCGTCTTGGCCAATCTGGTTTTGAATCTATTGTTGTCAAAATGGTATGGCGTTATGGGCTGTGCACTTGGAACCATCGTGAGTGTTTACTTACTCGCTTTTATACAAGTTTATTTTACTGTTCGTGAGTTAGGTGTTCAATTATCCGATTATGTGGATTGGAAAAAGTTAATCCTAATCGTGTTCATTTCCTCGGTGTTTATTGCAGCCGTAAAAATCATATTTGGATTCCTCAGTGCCCCTTTATGGATCATATTGAGTAGCTCCATTTCGCTCACCGTTCCCGTGCTCATTATTTTATTTATTAAATTACGTTTTATGGATATTGAACCAATGCGTGCTATTTTTGAAAAAATTCCAATCTTTGGAAAGCGTTTTTATCAAATGTTGAAATGATACGAATTGTACAAAAAATATTCAGGAAGTTACTGAAATCTTGCGGCGGGAAATATCATACTGTGGATATTCCGGAATCATTGTTTTGTTTAAATTGGTGGTATCAGAGGGTCTGGCGAATCAATGCAGAGGTGCCTTTTAGTGTGCACTATACAACACTCGTATCCGGAGCAAATAATATTATCATCGAAAATGATAGTGCAAGTGTATTAAAAAGCTTTGCAGTAAGCGGTGGATGTTATTTTGGGATAGCAGATGGTTCAACGTTAACGATTGGTGAGGGCACGATATGGGCATGGAACCTGAGTGTACAAACTGCGAATCACGACCTCATCGACCGAAATAAATATGTAACTGCAGATATCAGAATCGGAAAAAATTGTTGGATTGGTGGGAATGTGAGCATATTGCCCGGCGTGGAATTGGGGGACCATGTAACGGTTGGGGCGAATAGTGTAGTTACCAAGTCATTTCATTCGCATGTGGTCATTGCAGGGTGTCCGGCGAAAATTATCCGTGAGCTGACACCATGATTGAGTTATTTTGATTATTTTAGACCCTTCATGTGGAGGTCGATTTTAATCTTTTGGTTTGTTGCTTTATTTTATGTCCATTTAAAGGCACAATCTATTGCATGGGCTTTTAATCAACCTATTTATTCGACAGATACTTCCCTTTCCAAATACTTGTATAAGGGCGTTTATAATTTATCTCAACTGGATTCGGCTTATCAAAGATTTGTTTTTACTTCGAATGAATGTTATGGCAGTTATGCGGGTATTTCCACGGCCACAAATATTTTACCCTGTGCCGGAAATGCGTTTCAGTTGAATTTTAGTTTAAACAATAAAAATAGCAGTACCTATTTCTATAAAGTGGATACCGGGATGAAGAATACCGCCATATTTGTGATTCCCGGAACAGGCAATAATCAGAGCTCTCAAATACTGAGTAATGTACCCATCAATTACCATAATTATTATAACGGTGTTTATTTTGGGTTGCCTGAAAGTTGTTTGAAGCACGGCGATATGTATATGTACATTAAGCCGAATGAGGACATCCGAGCTATCCGTAATGGTAATTTTAAATTATCGGAGCCGAATTTGTATCCTGTTTTAACCAACCGCGGCACGAGTTATACCTCCAATTTATTCATTGAATGTTTTGCCATTGTCAAATATTTAAAAACCAACTATCGTAAAGTTATTATTTACGGGCTATCGCAGGGCGGTACCACCAGCATGATTACTGCAGTTGAAACAGACCCGGATGCATCTTTGGTTTGCTCAGGTTATTCAACGACCTGGGATACCGCTTTTTATGCATCCGGGCCTTCAGGTTTAATTCAGGATAGTATCTTCAATGTATACAGCTCTGATAATATTAAAGATTCCATGACTCAAAATCCGGGTTATTATTTTTATTCTTGGGGCTCTGGGGATGTTCTTTCTTTATCACAAGAATACCCTTTTCAGCGGTCGCAGAATAAATGGGGCAATCATTGTAATATTCAATATCATTATGGCCTATACGATCATGCCATTCCATTTGTTGCGGCAGATACTTTTTTAAGACGATGTATCCGTCGTCCCAAAATGGAAATCACTCAGCTTCCCGGTCAATGTATAGCAGACAGTGTCAAAATCAGGCTTCGACTGTTTGGAAGTCCGCCCTTTCAGATGCAGATGTTTCGGGATAGTACATTTGTTCAAAATATCACGGTCAATGATACGACTGCTGATTTGACCCTTTTTCAGGCAGGGACTTATCAGTTTTTTAATATTACAGATATCAAGAATACACCCCTATGTAAGTCTAAAAAGTTTGTATATCAAAAAAGCTTTAAACCCAATATATCTTGGAAGTATTTAAGCCGTGATTGTGTCAATCAAAAAGATAGTCTGAAAATTAATCTACAGGGTGAAGAGCCATTTTCCCTAGAATGGGCTAATCCGGGTTATCCTTCTAACTACAGTAGTTTAAATGATTCGATATTTCTTGCATTGCCAAGAGGGAAATATCCTGTCAACCAAATCAGTGATGCCAGTTTGTGTACACGCATTTTACAGGATACGATTCGTATTGTTCATGATACATTGAAAGCAACAGTAGATGCACCTTTGTATGTATGCGACAGTTTGAAAAGTAAAATTCAATTACATGTAAGAGGTATTTTCCCTATCACATTGGTGTATTACGAAGCCGGACAATATAAAACCGCAGCTATTGTTGATACATCTCATAACTTGTGGGTAGGAAATGGAAATATTCTGCTCACTGAAATGACAGACAGCGCAGGTTGTCAGTTATTATTGAATCAAGTATTTCAAATCAACAATCAGCCGATTCAGCTTTTATCAATCAATCGAACTTTTCATTGTGATTCAGTTAAAGAGGAGATTCAGGTATCAAGCACAGGTCAATTTCCTATGCAACTTTTTTATCGAAAAAATGGAATAGGAGAAATACAAATTTTGTCCAGTGCCAATTCCAGTTTTTTATGGGGAAATGGGAATTATCAGATTGATTCTATTAAAGACGCTACCCTTTGTAAAAAGGTCTTTAATATCCCACTTGATATTCAACACGATACATTAGAGTATGTATCCAATTCGCCTCAATTTGTTTGCGATTCCTTAAAATCAAAGTTTGAGATTCAGTTAGAAGGAGATCGGCCATTTACGATTACCTACAATCGCAATGGCAGTTTGGTGTCGGGTACTTTCAACAATTTTCAAACACAATATTGGTTAAATAATGGAACTTATCAATTTGTGCATGTTAGCGATTCAAATGGATGCATCAAACCAATGAGTGAATTTTTTACACTGAATTTTGATACACTCGCGATAAATTTCACGTCGCCTTTGTATGTCTGTGATTCGGCCAAATCACTCATTCAATGGGAGCTCGCTGGAAATGGGCCTTATAAATTGTTCTATCAAAAAAATGGACTCAATGATTCACTGCTTATGAGCCAGAATCAAGTCAATACTTATTTTGAAAATGGAACGTATCAATTTCAACAAATAAAAGATTTCACAGGATGTAATCAGTTGATCAATCAAACGGAGATTTTAAATTTTAAAACACTCAGTTTCACTCATACATCGCCTATATATAATTGTGATTCCTCTAAAGCCAATATCCGTTGTTTTTTGCAAGGTAATGCACCTTATATCCTGACTTATGTCCGGAACGGGCAACTCGATCAATTAAGCAGCAATCAGGATACGGTCGATTTGTATTGGGATAATGGATTGTATTCGCTCATTTCAATTTCTGATGCCACCCAGTGTGTTGAACTTGTCGCCGAGGTTTTTAATATTCAATTTAGTTCTTTAAGTGCATTGATTTCAACTCCTGTTTATTCCTGTGATTCTTTAAAAGGGAGTGTCAATTTGCAGGTAAGTGGAAATGCTCCATATACTTTCAATTATTTAAAAGATGGCATTCCCGGTAATCAGGTTTTTGCTGCTTCCGGGCAATGGTATTTAAACAACGGACAATATCAACTGCAGCAAGTGATTGATAGCATGGGATGTTCACTGAATGTATCGCAAAACTTTACGTTGAATTTCGATACGCTGGAGGTTCAATTGAGTAATCCCATTTATAATTGTGACAGTAATAAAACCCATCTTCATATGGATTTGGAAGGCAATGCCCCTTATATCCTGACTTATATTCGGAACGGGCAACTCTTTCAATTAAGCAGCAATCAAGACAGTTTCGATTTGTATTGGGATAATGGATTGTATTCGCTCATTTCAATTTCTGATGCCAC
>DAIRSC010000059.1:0-11640 GCA_036804585.1 Chitinophagaceae bacterium | reverse complement strand
CATTGGAAGAAGCCAAATATATCAAAGTCAAAAAAGGTTTTATCGGTCGCAAAACTAATACGACCTATCATGTGACCCCCTCCGGTGAAAAAGCCTTTGCCAACCACCTCAAAGCATTGGAAGCGATGATACGTCAGGTTCGATAATTCCACGGTGATTTGTTGATTCTTTTCCGTATCATTATGGCAAAATCAACCCCATGGGCAGCCTTTTAAAGCGAGGTAGTAAAGGCGAATTCGTTTCTCTTTTGCAGGAAATGTTGTCCCATGTACTTTATCCCATCAGTATTGACGGTCGTTTCGGACCAGAAACCGAAAAATCTGTCTTGGAATTTCAGCGCCTCCATCAACTCAAACAAGATGGCATGGCCGGAACAAAAACATGGGCCTTATTGTCGGATTTATTTAGTAAAAAAAATGGGTTAAAAACTCTTCAACCGGCTGCTTTCTTAAAAGAATCTGATTTTGAAGCTTTTGCGACCCGGTTTGATCTCGAACCTGCGGTTGTGAAAGCGGTCCATGAAGTGGAAAGTAATGGACGGGGTTTTAGCAAGGGTAAAATTAAACTGCTTTTTGAAGGTCATATTTTTTGGAAGCAATTGTTGCGCAGAGGCATTGCACCGGCTACTTTGGTCGATGGCAACGAAAACATTCTGTATAAAAATTACTTCTCACCCAATAAGTATTATCGCGAAAACCAACACCAACGTTTACAAAAAGCCCTTAAAATCAACGCCGAAGCGGCCTACGGCTCAGCTTCTTATGGTCTATTTCAAATCATGGGTTTTCATGCCGAATCTCTGGGATTTGACAATAACCAGGCATTTTACGAATTCTTAAGTAGCGGTGAGGCCGCTCAATTGGAAGTTTTTGGACGGTTTTTATTAAAAAATAAACTCCTGGATCTTCTTCGAAAAAAACAATGGGCCTCCTTTGCCCGCAAATACAATGGTCCGGCTTATCAAACCAATAAATATGATTTGAAGCTTGAGAAAGCGTACTTAAAATACAAGTCACTTTAATCATTCAATGGCAGCAAAAAAATTTGTTTTGTGTATGCAATCGAAGCTGAGGATATGGCCTTGTATAAAGACCTGAGCCAACAATTTGCGCTATATGCCCACAAAGGCTTGCGGGAGGTTATAGACCGCGACGCTGTTTTTCAACGTCATGTTGATACTAAAAAACTGGCCGATTATATCAACGATTCCGATATCACCATACCGCTCATCAGTATTTATCTCCTCAATGATCCGGAATGTTTGGATTGGTTACAAAAAGCGATTCAGGCGCAAAAAAAATACAGCCTGTTTTGCTTCAACCCTGCGATTGGAAATCTGAAGATCAATTTAAGGTCTTTGAGTCCGGTATTCTGCGGGCAAACGGCGAATCTGTGCTGGAGTCACTTAATGATCCCGGCGAAAAAGAAAAAATGTGACCATTGCAAAACGATCAAAAATAATTAGCCAAATCAATTGGCTTCAAATTTCTGCGTTACTTTGAATTTTTAACGATATCATTATCAACAATATTCAGCCTGATTGCCCTTCGTGTGAAAAGCCGGGTTTTTCCGGAACTAAGCGGTACCAGTCTCAAAAAAGGGGGCTCCAATCTGTTTTACTATATTCTCTTAGCTCTTCTTCTTAAAATGGGTGGTATTTCGGCGGCATTGCTTTATTCCGTGGGGATCGGTATGAATTCGGATTGATTCGATGGGTTTAGACTTTAGTTTTTTAAATGAACCTCCTGCGCATGAATGATCTCTTTGGAGTCACCGGTACGATGAACAGCAGCCACAATCATACAACTATCGGGGTTCCATCCATTGATACCAATGGTGTGCATATCACATATAATCGTTGTTTCAAGTACCCGGCCTTTTACTTTTGTATTCAAACTATCTAAAATCAAATCTCCTCCAACCGGAGAAATTAATTTTCGGAAAATATGGTTAAACTGGTAGTCCGGAATGACTCCTAAATCTTTATCCGATTGTTTATCGATGCGGCCATTCTCTAATAAAAACAAAGAGAGGGCCATCTTACCGACATAATCCTGGGTAAATGCCAGTTTTATTTTTACCTGTCCCTTATTGCTGGCAGGCAGATAATCCGATTCTATATAAATATTTACAGGGGTAGTCTTGCTCAAGCGGGCAGGCACCATGGCCAGCCAATCCGAACCGGTTTGTCCTTTTAATACAAAGTACTTACCGGCACTGTTTCCTGACGATGGTTGTACCCGATCAAATGTTGCACTGGGTTTACCGGGATCCCCTTCATTAAAAAACAATTTTAAAGCATCCGCATCTATATTTCGAAAATCGTATTTAGCCCCTCCCGGTGGTTCTGTTAAAAATCCGGAGTGCAACGCCGAAACAATAACCCGTCCCGGATTTTGATCTTGAAACTCTTTCAACATTTTTGTTCCGCCCGGACAATTTGTACAAGTAGCACCAGTCAGCTCTTCAATAAGTAAAACTTTGGCCTGCGGTGTGTCGATTGTACTGCTCACATAAGTCGTATCTAACGATACAGTACTTTGTAATACCAATCCTGAGGGTATTTGTTCCTTGCAATTGGTCCATAAGAGGCTGCTTGCAACAGCAATTCCGAGTGCGAAATACCATTTTTTCATATGCCGTATTTTATTTTTTTAAAAAGTTGTAATCACGCCCATTCTGAATCCACTAAAGGCAGGTTCATACCGGCAAACACCGCCCGTACAATTAATCCCTTCTACTTGTTTGGTGTATTGCGCCGTGAATCGGTGTGAACCGCGGGTATGTGCAATAAAAACATTTGGATAATGGTGGGCTTCCTTCACATGCTTATAATTGGGAGAAGTATTATACATATCTGATAACGCAAAACTCCATTTGGGTGCAATATTGAATTCCACCAAGGCAAAAGCCCATGATCCAAAATCTTGTTTGGTTTGCATATACTGAAATTCGGTTCGCACCGATCGTTTATCGCTGATTTTATAGATGAGTTCCAAAAATGGCGTGAAAGCCACGACATTGGGGTAACTTTCTTTTACTTTTTGTTGATAAATGGCCTGATTGTATATCATAAACTGGGCGCCGGCATGGATAATGAGATTTTTGATGTTTCTGAACTCGGCGTCCACAAAGGCTTCCCGATACAGTGTATCTCCGGCCAAAGAATTGATATGGGTATAGGAAGCGTTGAAGGTCATATTATCATTAGGGGTATAAAAGGCATTCAATGATCCGCCAATTTCCGACAAATCCATAGAAGGCGGTGTATAACGGGCAATCAAACGTTGAGGTCGGATTTGTGCAACGATGGGTTGCCAGTTATACAATCCACGAATCAATAACTCATTGGGTGAGGTTCGCATCATAAAGTTTTCGGTTCGTTTGAAGGTTGCATTAATTCCTAATTTGTTCATAGCAAATCCAAGGGTCGAATAAATCACGTTTCCACTTAATTTTCTTAAACCAAAATCGGTCGCTACTGCTTCTTCTGTTTTAAAAGCTCCTTCTATATACCAGGTAAACGAACCAACATTGAGTGTATTGTATAAGGACATTGCATAAGAGTTATAGGTTGGTACAAAACGCTCACTTTCCGGATACGAATTAATAATAGATATCACTTTATCCATGCTTTCTTGATCTAATGTGCGGTTAACTGCGCCAAGTCCCGGTGTAAAATGGGCTTTACCCACTCCAAAGTCTCCTTCAAAATTCGCTCCTTTCAAGATGGGTTGATAACGCTCAAACAGGTTTTTAACTTGACCGGTAAAACCTTTAACCGTTAAATAGTCGTTTACCCGATATTTCAAGTGAAGGCCAAATAAGGCATTATCGATGAGAAGGCCTCTATCTTCATATGCCCGAAAAATAATCCCGCTTCCTATTTGATCATAAATATGACCAGCTGTGATACTTAAATTCTGAAAGTCCTTGCTGATATTAAACATACCAATACCCGCAGCACTCAGGGCTGATGTTGGATTTTGTAAATTTGAATTATGAAATCCATCAAAACGGATGGTCCCGGAAAATCCTTTAGAAGAGTATCTCAATCCCAGCCAACCTTCGCCTCCACTTAAAAAGTTATCATACAGTTGATTTCCTGAAGCCTTGATATTGGTGTCTCTTTGGAAAAAATTTACGGTCATCATTAAATCACCCGAAAGATTCCCGCCTAATTGCGCACTCGCTAAAAATGGGAGGAAAGCCAACCCAGTTAATAATTGTTTCAACATGAACTATAAAATATAAACAACAAAGATATCCATCCGCAAGGGGAATCTATAAGAAATGTCGGACATAGGACCTGATTTTTGAGATAAAACTCAATGATTAAGACGAACTATTGAGCTTGTTTTATCCCAATAAGCGAAAAATTGAATTCGTAGTTAGGGATGTTTTGAAAAGATTATCAACGATGACTTAGAATCTCCAATCTTTTTTTTATTGAATTCCTAATTGTGCACTTAATTCCAACATCCGATCGATGGGTTTTTGGGCCGCCAAACGTAAATCATCATCCATCGTAAGCGCTGGTACCTCATTTTTCATACATAAATACAATTTTTCAAGGGTATTTAATTTCATGTAAGGACAGTCGTTACAGGCACAATGATTATCCGGTGGTGCAGGGATAAAGGTCTTTTCAGGAGAATTTTTAGCCATTTGATGTAAAATTCCTGTCTCTGTACCAACAATAAATGTCTGAGCATTATGTTCTTTTGTGAATTTCAATAATTGGGTCGTACTACCGATAAAATCTGCAATACCTAAAACGTGGTCTTCACATTCCGGGTGGGCTATGAATAAGGCTTCAGGATGTCGCTCTTTTAATCGGATGATTTTTTCATAACTAAATATTTCATGCACCATACAAGCCCCATTCCACAATAACATTTCTCTTCCGGTTTGTTTGTTCACATAGGCGCCCAAATTTTTATCCGGTGCAAAAATGATTTTTTGTTCTTTTGGTAAGCTCTCTACTATTTTTTGTGCATTGCTGCTTGTACAGATAATATCACTCAAAGCTTTAATACCGGCACTGCAATTAATATATGAAATCACCAAATGATCTGGATGTTGCTCTTTAAAATGTTTAAATAAAGGCGGGGGACAACTATCACTTAAGGAACAACCGGCTTTTAAATCAGGTAGGACTACTTTTTTACCCGGATTTAATATTTTAGCCGTTTCTGCCATAAAATGAACCCCGGCAAAAACAATCATATCAGCTTGTGTTTCCTGTGCTTTCCTTGCTAAACCCAAGCTATCTCCTATATAATCCGCAACATCCTGTATATCAGGCTCCTGATAATAATGCGCCAGAATGATGGCATTTTTGTTTTTTTTGAGTTTTTCTATTTCTTCAAATAAATCTAGACTCGGATCGATTTCTTCTTCCAAAAAGCCTTTTTGTTCAATTTGTGCAGATACGTCGAGCATAATAATTTTAATAGATTATTTTTTTAATAAAAAGAAAGTATTCATGATACTATGGATGTGAATTGGTGTAAAAGTATCTATTATTCCTATTGTATAAATCAAAACGGTTCTTTATTCAGAAGAAATAAACATTAAAATGAAACGTTTTACACATTCTATGAAGAATGGTTTAAGTTAGTCGTAGTAACAAAATCAGGTGATTTTTAGATATCTAAACAAAAGTATGGTGGAAAAAGAGGCTGTGATTAATTTTTTTGTCTGTGTATTGTGATTTAAGCATGTATAGTTTGCTGGAAAGTGATTGGTTTTACACCTTGAGATGATTGTCTGAAGGATGATTGATGATAAACCTAAGATTACACAGTCTGTTTTACCACGTAATTCACATCGTAAAAAACTATTTATGGGGAATTACCTTAAAAAGAAGCTATAAAAACTTTGAATTGACCATGTAAAACCTATATTTTTGCGTTCTTTTAAAAAATGTGAATAATATGTCGGTAATTCAAACAATTCGTGACAAGTATATTGGACTGGTTATTGGTGCCATCATCGTGGCCTTGATTGGCTTCTTGGTAATGGATGCTATGCAGAGTAATGTACGGAGTATTTTCGGTGGCGATCAAACCTTGTTGGCTGAAGTAAATGGCCAGAGAATAGAATATAAAAAGTATGAAGCCTTAAGAGGCAGATACGAAGAGAATATGAAATCGCGTAGTAAGGATGGTAGTTTGTCCGATGCCGAGCGCTCTCAGGTGAATGAACAAGTGTGGAACGATATCATTAACGAGACAGTGATGCAGGGTGAAATTGAAGCCTTGGGAATTGATTTGACCGATAAGGAATTACAGGATATGGAAACGGGTCAGTTTCCTGATCCGATGATTCGTCAGAATTTTACAGATCCTAATACGGGAATTTTCGATGCTGCTCGTGTGAGCCAATATATCAGTTCTTTAGGTCAGGATAAAACCGGTGAAGCACGTAAACAATGGAGAGAGTTTGAAGAAGGATTGATTAAAAACAGAAAAAATACCAAGTATACTGAATTAATTACCAAGGGTATATATTTCCCAAAATTTTTGGTAGAGGAAATGGTGAAACAAAAAAGCTCTGTGGCTTCAGTAAATTATGTACAATTACCATATACCTTAATCAGCGACAGCAGTGTAAAAATTAGTGATGAGGAAATTAAAGCTTACATGCAAAAGCGCGAAAGAATATTTAAAACACAGGATGATAATGCCCGTATTGAATATGTCGCATTTGATATCAAACCATCTACTGAGGATACTGCAGCAAGTTTAGGTGTATTAAACGGCTTAAGAGCAGCATTTGATTCAACCAAAGACAATGAAGATTTTGTCGCAAAAAATTCAGAAGAAAATATTCGTGAATTTTATTTTAATGAAAGTAATCTTGAAGTTCCTGTACCTGCAGATGTGTTAAATAGTGCAATTGGTGCAGTAAGCGGACCATTTTATTACAATGGTTCTTATAAAATGGTGAAAGTGTTGGATAAGAAGTCTATGCCGGATAGTGTAAAAGCTACTCACATTTTAGTAGCCGTTACAAAAGATCGTACAGAGGGCCAGGCAGAAGCTATAGCTGACAGTTTAATGGCTCAGGTACAAGCGGGTATGGATATGGCCATGTTGGCTTCAACTCGTTCTGATGATCAGGGTTCTGCTAAAAAAGGAGGTGATTTAGGTTACTTTCCCCAGGGAGCCATGGTTTCTGAATTCAATGATGCCTGTTTTAATGGAAAAATAGGCGATTTGAAAAAGGTAAAAACACAATTTGGTTTTCATATCATTCGTGTAACGGATCAAAAGGATTTCAAACCTTCGGTTAAAATAGCTCCTGTTACCAAGGCTTTAGTTGCCGGTAACGCGACTATTCAGGCGGCTTTTGCGAAAGCAAATGAATTTTTTTCAGCAGCAAAAGATGCCAAAGGTTTTGATGAATCAAGCAAAAAACTTGGTAAGGATAAACTTAATGTACCGACTATCAACAAAACAATGTCGGTAATTCCTGGTTTGGGTTCAGCGCGTGAAGTTGCCCGTTGGGCATTTGAAGCTAAGATCGGAGATGTGTCGCCGGTATTTAATCTGGATGATAAATGCATCGTGGCCAAATTAATGGACCGTCAGGAAAAAGGCGTATTACCCAGTGTTGAGTCCATTCGTCCGCAAATTGAAGGCATGTTGATTCAGGAAAAGAAAGGTCAAATGTTAATCAAACAATATGGCAGTAAAGCAAGTTTGGAAGAAATTGCGATGGCTGCGGCCCAAACTGTAAAAACAGCAGATACAGTTATTCTTGCCGGTGGTGGAAATAGTGAGATTGCTTATGAAGCAAAGGTTTTAGGTGCGGCATTTAATAAATCGAATCTGAATAAAAAATCAGCGGGTATTCCTGGGGATCAGGGCGTATATTTCATTTTTGTAAAATCACAAACCACGGGAGCTATAAATGCTGCGGATCCAGGTTTGATAATGGAACGTATGCAAATGGAAGCCGGAGCAAGAAGCATGGCACAGAACATGTTAAGTTACGTGTTAAAAAAGCGCGCGGTAATCAACGACAATCGATCGAATTTTTATTAATGGATAAAAACTTTTTAAAAATCAACGTCTCTTAGGGGGCGTTTTTTTATGCTTCATGAGTAAGTACAAAATTTTTGGTTCTGCGCTGTATAAGGTTTTTGTATTCAGGTTGAAAACTTTACCTTTGAGGCCCTAAAATAAACGCATGCAATACAGAGAATTAGTGGCTATATCCGGAATGGGTGGATTGTTTCAGTTATTGTCAACAAAAAGTGATGGAGCAATCGTAAAAAATTTGGATGATCAAACAACCAAATTCGTCGCCGCAAGATCTCATCATGTTACACCGCTGGAAAGCATTGAAGTGTATACGCAAACCGAGAATGTCCGTCTTTGGGATGTATTTCAACGAATGAAAGGTAACGAAGCAGGGGTTGAGAATATGGATGTTTCAAAAATGGATGCCAAAACTATTAAAAAGAACTTCGCCATTCTTTTTCCTGAGCATGATGCGGAAAGGGTTTATGTGAGTGATATGAAAAAGATGATACGTTGGTATGGAATCTTAAAGCGATTAGATTTATTAACTGAAGTTGAGGAAACAGAAAAACAAGAAACGGCTGCAGAATAGCCTAAAATAGTTTGCTATTCTCATTTCCCCTTTTAACTTTGAAGATCAAAATTTTATCAGATGAACATACCAGCCGAATTAAAGTATACTGCAGACCATGAGTGGATTCGTATTCAAGGAAATACTGCCACAATAGGCATTACAGATTTTGCACAAAGTGAATTGGGGGACATCGTATTTGTGGACATTAACACAAAAGGAAAAACATTGAAGTCCGGTGAAATTTTTGGTACCGTTGAGGCGGTTAAAACTGTTTCGGATTTGTTTTTACCGGTTGATGGGATAATCGATGAGGTAAATCCAAATCTGGAATCTAGTCCGGAATCAGTTAACAAGGATCCTTATGGTGACGGTTGGATGGTAAGAATCACATTAAGTGGTGAATCGGATAGTGCGGAGTTAATGGACGCTGATAAATACAAGGCTTTAATAGGCGCTTAAGTAAATGAGATCATTAAATAGTAAATCCGTGTCTTAGCAGGCATGGATTTTTTTTTCAATGATGCTGAAATCAAACAAGATACTGCACTTTATAGGATCAGTTTTGTGGACCATCCTAATTTTTGTGGGTTGTAGTTTGCCCGGCCGTGATGTTCCCAAAGTCCATGTATTTGATCATTTTGATAAAATTGTTCATTTTACTTTCTTTCTGATATTTCATTTTTTATGGATAGGGTTTTTAGGTTCTAACAGAAATAGGCATTTGATATTAATCCTTATATCCGGAATCTATGGTTTTTTCTTGGAGTTTTATCAAGTTGCTTATGTAGAAGGTCGTAGTTTTGATGTTTGGGACGGGATAGCGGATATCTGTGGAGCACTTACTTGCGCTTTTATGATGTTTCGAAACGGCCCTAAAATGTAAAACAATTGTTAATTTATTAAAATAACCACGGGATAAAATTGAATGATATGTTTCCTGAATACGATGTCATAGTTGTTGGTGCGGGCCACGCAGGATCTGAAGCCGCCGCTGCTGCAGCAAACATGGGCTCCCGGACCTTATTGATTACGATGAATATGCAAACAATTGCACAGATGAGTTGTAATCCGGCAATGGGGGGAATAGCAAAAGGTCAAATTGTTCGTGAGATAGATGCATTAGGCGGTTATTCCGGAATAGTATCGGACAAATCGATGATACAGTTTCGGATGTTGAATAAATCGAAAGGTCCTGCCATGTGGAGTCCACGTACTCAGAACGACAGACACTTATTTGCATGGACATGGCGTGAGTTATTAGAAAATACGCTCAACCTGGATATTCGGCAGGATTCCGTGGATGGTTTGATTGTTTCACGTGGAACAATTCATGGTGTGCGTACCCAATTGGGGATGGATATATATGGCAAGGCGGTTGTTCTCACGAATGGTACATTTTTAAATGGCATCATTCATATTGGCGAAAAGCAATTTGGAGGCGGTAGGATGGGTGAGAGTAAATCAATCGGTATTACAGAGCAATTGACTCAATTAGGTTTTGAAAGTGATCGTTTGAAGACAGGAACACCACCTCGACTGGATGGAAGGAGTTTAGATTATAATAAAATGGAGATTCAAGAAGGCGATGATGATATTGTGGGTTTTTCTTTTATGAAAACGGAGAAACCTAAACAACAAAGATGTTGTTGGGTTACTTACACCAATACCGAGGTTCATGATTTGTTAAAAACGGGTTTTGATCAGTCGCCGATGTTTCAGGGAAGAATTGAAGGAACAGGACCGCGCTATTGTCCAAGTATAGAGGATAAAATTAATCGTTATGCCGATCGTGATCGCACTCAAATATTCGTCGAACATGAAGGATGGAAAACGGAGGATATTTATCTCAATGGATTTTCAACCTCTTTACCAGAAGATGTTCAATATAAAGCCCTTCAAAAAATACCTGGATTAGAACATGTTCGTATGTTTCGACCAGGTTACGCTATTGAATACGATTATTTTCCGCCAACTCAGCTGAACTATACCCTCGAAACAAAACTAATAAAAAACTTATTTTTCGCCGGTCAAATTAATGGAACCACCGGATATGAGGAGGCCGCATGCCAGGGATTAATAGCAGGGATTAATGCCCATCAGGCAGTACACGCATTAAATCCATTTACTTTGGGTAGAAATGAGGCATATATTGGTGTTTTGATTGATGATTTAATCAACAAGGGTACGGATGAACCCTATCGGATGTTTACATCCAGAGCTGAGTACCGTACCTTACTGCGACAAGATAATGCGGATATCAGATTAACACCAAAGGGATTTAATCTTGGTTTGGCATCAGAAGAACGAATGTTCCACGTGAAACAAAAGCTTGAACAAACCGAGAAGCTGAAGCGTCAAATGAAGGATATTTCTTTGGAGCCATTGGAAACGCAGTCCTATTTTGAAGAAATCTCCAGTTCACTCCAACAAGAAAGGACAAACTCCATAAAATTGCTGTTGAGGCCTAATGTTCAATTAAATCGACTTATTGAATGTTCAGAGACTTTACAAAAAATATTTACGGATGTTCCACGTGAAACAAGGGAGCAAGTCGAGATTCAATTAAAATATGAATCCTACATTGAAAAGGAACAGGAGTTGGCACAAAAGGCATTAGGTTTAGAATCATTAGTAATTCCGGATGATTTTGATTATGATAAGATTAAATCCTTATCTACAGAAGGTCGACAGAAGTTTATTAAGATTAAACCAAGAACTTTGGGTCAGGCAGGCCGCATCAGTGGAGTAAACCCAACGGATATTCATATTTTAATGGTTCATATGGGTCGTTAAACCAAATACATCATGTATGTTTTAGTAAAATACAATAAGACAGCGAAGGATTCAATCCAAACGAATACATGAAACAACTAAAAAATATAAAGACCGTTGCAAAACGATCAAAAATAATAGGCTAAGTCATTTGACTTCAAATTTCTGCGTTACTTTGAATTTTTAACGATATCATGATCAACTACATAGGGTTTGCTGATTAACGTGAAAATAGTTGATTCCAGTACATGATGGAGTAAT
>DAIRSC010000058.1:367-12047 GCA_036804585.1 Chitinophagaceae bacterium | reverse complement strand
AAGAAATCTCTTTCTGAGAAGGATCTTCAAAAATAATTTTACTATTATAATAAGGTTGAGGTAATTCTTCAATGCGGATATTTGTTTGGGCTTGCTCATTTTGACGTTCCCCATTCTGAATCAAAAAGAAACGTTGCCCATCTTCCGAAAATATCGTGAGGTTAGCAGTAGGTAGAATTTGCGCCTGTGTTTGGAAGGCAGCAATGAAGAGCACACAAAGAATAAATATTTTTTTCATGGTCTTATTTTTAACGTAACAAAAATAAGGTAGGGAGTTGAATTATAATGTAAGGATTTGTTATTCTGCTATAACTTCGGGAATACACTGTCCGATACAGGCATTCGGCACTTGAATATGCAATAGCGTGGCTAAAGTAGCTGCAATATCCGTCATATGAACTGTCCGAAAAGTTTGCCCCTTTTGTATTCCCCATCCATACCATACCAGCGGAATATGCGAATCATAGGGATTCCAGGTCCCATGAGTGGTGCCGGTTGTACTATACGCATCGAGCCAGGCCGGATTTAATAGGAGCAATATATCTCCGCTCCGCCGTGGAACAAAACCATTGATTGCCATTTGCCGGAGTGGTTCGGGCAGTATGATACGAGACAAATCATGCATGTTAACCGCAAATTGAATTTCCTCGTGATACATCAAATCGGCCTGAATTTGTTCGATGATTTGCGTTCGGTTCAACCCTGTTGCATTCAGTAAACTATCATTGAGCCAGATAAAATTTTCGTTGATATCTCGAATAATCATATCTACATTATACTTGAGTTTCAGGCGCTGATTGAGATCTGTTTTAAGGGTTCCGGCAAAAAAATAACCAGCATGCATTTTTTGATCCAATAAATACTGGGGATTATGCGCAACACCATGATCCGAAGTTAAAAACAAAGTGTATTGTCCGCTGCCAACTTGCTCATCCAAATAATCCAACAAATCGCCTATCAAAGCATCCATCCTTAGATAAGTATCTTCGTTTTCTATACTGTTCGGGCCATACATATGCCCTACATAATCGGTAGAAGAAAAGCTGATAGTGAGCATGTCCGTAAATTCACCTTTACCCAAATTTTCATGTTCTATACTGGCCTTGGCAAAATCCAGTAAAATAGAATTGCCAAAGGGCGTCTTTTTAATATCCGCCGGTTTGAGGTGTGAAAGTTTATGCGGAAAAACCGGGTTCGTCTCCTGAAGAAATTTTCCTTCATAAATATTATCATCGCTGGTGCTGTTCACATAAGTTTCAATAGGATAAAGTGTTTGCCAGGGTTGCGACATATAATTTTTGGCCAACATCTGATTGTTAAATTTCTCCACCCATTCCGGCAAATTTTTAGCATAAAAACTACTACTCATAAAAACACCTAAGGTATCATCCATCCAATAACAAGATGAAGCCAGATGGCCGCCAGGCAAAATAGACGCACGGTCTTTTACCGAAATGGCTACTACCTTGGAACGGCGCTGATTTGATAGCCTGAGTTCATCGCCAATGGTCGAGGCCCACAAATTTTTTGGACTCATTCGCCCTGCTTTGAGGGTTCCCCCAATGTTTTGGACACCTGCATCCTGGGTACAATACACTTTAGCACCGGTAACCCGGTCAATCCAATCGTTGCTGGCGATACCATGCAAGGCCGGCACGGAACCTGTGTAAATACAGGCATGTCCGGGACCTGTATAGGTTGGCAGATAATTGATGAAGGTATTTTCGCAGGAATGGCCCTCCCTGAGAAGACGTTTGAACCCTTTTGCGCTGTAACGCTCGGTATATCGATATAAGAAATCATAGCGCATCTGATCCAAAACAATACCCACAACCAGGCGGGGTTTGCTTTTCGGACCTGCAAAAAGAGAGGTCGAAATACAAAGTATTACACTCAGAAAACTTATACCTGATTTCATCTATTTATAATTGATTTGTAAAAATGAGGAATTATCAATGAATTACCTTTAAGTTTTGATTAATTTTGGGCAATTGCCTCACCTTAAAGCAAGAATACAACTATGGCGGATTTATTTGAGAAATTTACAACGAATAAAGGTTCACTCGGACAATATCAGGAAAAAGCACATGGCTATTTCGCCTTCCCTCGTTTGGAAGGTGAAATCAGTAATCGCATGATCTTTCAGGGAAAAGAACGCGTTATCTGGAGTTTAAATAATTATCTGGGTTTAGCCAATCACCCGGAAATTCGAAAAGCAGACGCAGAAGCTGCTGCGCATTGGGGGCTCGCTTATCCGATGGGCGCCCGCATGATGAGCGGAAATTCAGTTTATCACGAACAACTGGAGAATGAATTGGCCGCATTTGTCGGCAAAGAAGATGCTTTTTTATTAAACTATGGCTATCAGGGTATGGCTTCCATCGTTGATAGTTTATGCAGCCGTAGAGATGTAGTCGTTTACGATGCTGAAAGTCATGCTTGTATCCTCGATGGTCTACGCATGGTTCCTTCACATCGATATGTATTTAAACACAACGACATGGAAGATTTTGAAAAACAAATGAATCGTGCCACCAAAATGGTTTCTGAAACTGGCGGCGGTATTCTCGTTATCACCGAGGGTGTTTTTGGTATGGCCGGTGATCAGGGGAAATTAAAAGAAATTTGTGCTTTAAAATCCAAATATGATTTCCGCTTGCTGGTAGATGATGCGCATGGTTTCGGCACGATGGGTGCAACAGGTGCGGGTGTAGGCCAAGCACAGGGATGTCAGGATCAAATTGACGTATATTTTTCAACATTTGCGAAAAGTATGGCTAGTATCGGTGCATTTGTAGCAGGTACCCGTCAGGTGATTAATTATATGCGATACAATTTACGATCACAAATTTTCGCCAAGGCTCTCCCAATGCCTATCGTGATTGGGAATATCAAACGACTTGAGTTATTAAAAAATGAACCTGGACTAAGAGAAAAGTTATGGAAAAATGTACATTCTCTACAAAGTCAACTGCGCGAAAATGGCTTTGATATCGGACAAACAGATTCTCCGGTGACTCCCGTTTATATGCATGGTGGTGTGATGGAAGCATCCCAATTAATCATGGATATGCGCGAGAATTATAACATTTTCTGTTCTATTGTGGTTTATCCGGTTATACCACGAGGGCATATTATTTTGCGTTTGATTCCAACATCTGTGCATAACGAGCAGGACATCAAGGAAACAATCGATGCTTTTAAAGCAGTCAAACATAAATTAGAAAATAAACTTTATCCTGCCGAAATACCAATGATGGGATAATGAAATAAAATAACAGGAAGCTGTCCATTCGGGCAGCTTTTTTTATTGTTTGGGAATTGCTTGTTGATTCACCCCAATCACACCGGTTACATTGGTGATTTTATATTCGCTAAATTGTTGATTGGATTCCAGTCCATCCCCGTAAATGATTTGAGTGGGCGTTGAAATTTTAACGAACTGATCGGTATAAAATTTTTGCAGCTTCTCATTCCACACCAACTCTTCGGTTTGCAACATCTCTTGTCGATCATTTTTAACAATGACACTATCACGAACCAATACATTATTATTGGATTCGAATAGTTTACCGTATTTGGCCGTGAGAACACTAGTGGTATTCATTGAATCATCAAAAAAGGTGACCTTCAAACCCAAAGGCATTTCAATATACGGTGGGTCTGAGCGTTGCATATGTTTAAATACTGGTGTAAGTAACTCCGCCTTGGTATGCCCCTCCTTACTGTAATAGATGGTTACCCCTTCTGCCTTTTCGCTATTCAAAATACTTCGATCCAGCACCTGGTTTACTTTTTTCAAATCATTCTGACAGGCGGCCAAGATGATGAGAAGAAGTGCTATAAAACCAACAGCGGATCGGCTAATCATACTTACGTTTGATAAACCACTTGTCATTAACGGTAAACCCAATGGCAAAGCGGGTATAACCTTCACGCACAAGGCCATTATTGAGCGTACCTCTTTTCCCGAATTCCAAAACGGCATTTAACTGCCCGATACTATTATTGGTTCTTCGGATGGGATAACCCAAACCTACCGTAATTCCACTACGAGTTAATGAAGTTCCGTTAAATCGAACCAAATCCTGTCCGGTATATATACCAGCCCGAAAGGTCATGCGTTTCCAGTAATTATTCACGGAATTGATATCGGGCGTAATGGCACC
The DNA here is from genome assembly GCA_036804585.1 of Chitinophagaceae bacterium. Taxonomy (GTDB): domain Bacteria; phylum Bacteroidota; class Bacteroidia; order Chitinophagales; family Chitinophagaceae; genus OLB11. The sequence continues at coordinate 7,878 of DAIRSC010000058.1, read as the reverse complement.
ACCGAACTTAAACATAAATTGTTTTCCAAAAGAATCCGCCTGTTCATAACTGCGGAAGTTTGACCAATCAGACATGCTGAGGTCAGCTCCTACCTGCCAGTAATCTCCTTGCGAGAGCATCAAACCCAATGCAGCTTGTCCGGGTATTTGTATTTTCCCTTTGGCATCAATCACACTATCCACCTGAAAGTAGGGATCTGTGATATCATATCGATAAGTCTCCCAACGCATTTCTTTTTTTGCCCGCAAACTTTGAGCCCCAGTGTAACTCCCCCCGCCCTTCAAACTCATGTCCTCATCAATTTTATGGGTATACAAAAGCCCCAACTGCCAAAAAAAACCGCCCATGACCGTGCGTGCAGAAAAGTTGCTCGAATTGATATCTAAACTATCGGTAAATTCTGTGGTGGTAGAATTTTGAATGGACCCAAAATTATACCCGGTATTCAATCCTACGGAGAGTTGTTGGTACTTGTAAGCTCCACCAATATATACTTTTTGTAATCCCCCGCCACCAAAATATGTACTCAATGCATTATCATCAATACCGGGCAATGAACTGTATTTCTGCATATTGTAAGTAGAGCGGGTTTGTGGCAATAGTCCAAAACTGAATCCTGCATTCTTAGCAACCGGAAAACCAATATTGATATACGACAAAGTACTTGAACCGGTGCGATGCGTACCGTTGCTATTTCGAATGGTTACTCGACTTCCCTCCAGACCAATTTGCAAGCTTGTCATACGAATACCGGTATACGTCGCGGGATTGATTGGATTTGCCTGAAGTGGATTGTCATCTGCTACTGCTACGCCGCCCATACCACGATTGGAAATATTTTCGGTTTGTTTGAGGTTTCCGACTCCATATCTTGAATAAGGTGAGTTCTCTTGGGCGAATGACGCAAGAACCGGAAACGAAAAAATGAAAGTGAGCAAATTATTTTTGAAATTCCAGTATTGCATATAATCCTTTGAACAAAAAGTTTGAGTCAGCAAATATCTTGCTTTTCAAACGGGATTCAAAGAATGCCCCATCACCACCAGTTAAAACTGCGTTAATTCTACCATACTGCGATTCGTAACGTTCTATCATTCCATCAATTTCTGATGCAATACCCATCACAACACCACTTCTAAGCGATGTTTCAGTATCATATCCCAGCAGACTCACATGCCCTTCTCTGGAAATGAGAGGAAGTTTATCAGTAAACTCATTCAAGGAACGCAGACGCATTTCAAGCCCCGGCGAGATGGCACCTCCGCGAAAGGCATTATTCTTGGCTAAAAAATTATATGTTACACATGAACCTACTGAAATCACCAAACTATCTTCACCCGGATAAAACTTACTCAAAGCTGCTACCAAAGCTAAACGATCGTGTCCCAGAGTTTCAGGTGAACCATAAGCATTCAGGAATGGCAAACGGAAATCGTTGGAATTTAAAACGTATAAAGTGGCTTGTTTGGCGATCAGGTCTTCAATACTCTTTTCATGATTCACTACAGAGGCCAGTATGACTTTAGTGGGCGAATACAAATTCAAAATCCGGGTGATTTCTTCATGAATATTCGACTGTTGCAACATGAACTTTTCAGCCATCCGATCACCCTGAAAAAGTGCTCCTTTCCAATTGGTATTTCCAAAATCCAAACAAAGTGATACAGGCAACATATAATTTCTTCAGATCCCCCTCGCGAGTTTGTCGCAAATTAAGGAAGTATATTTTGATATTTCTGAATATCGGGATTATTATTTTTTTTTTTTCAAGAAAAAAGATTAATCCTCAATTTTATAGACAATATAATAAATAGAAAATTTAATAAAATAACCGTTAAATTGTATTCTTTCCTTGAGTTTTTGTAACTCAACAATGGTTGGGATGATCGTTTTCAAGTGACGTTGAATATACTCCTGACGCTGATCTTCGCGGAGCAAATTCAAAAATTCATATTCCTGATCCAGACTCATTCCCACATGATGCGCAATATCGTAGGTACTGATTGTTCCGATATCCGTGGGGTACGATTTGGACACTTCCAATAACTGATGAAAATACCTGACTTCATTCAGGATCGCCTGCATCTTATGTTGAAGACCCTGAATCTGATTATCGGGGTAGTTGACTATGGCGCCACCGTACATTTTTTCAGGAATCTGTTTAATGACTTCTAGTATCTTGAACACTTCCACCCCTTTGGTTCGAATATCCATATCCCCATTTTCGTGTTCTTTGTCAATTTGAATAATTTCCACTGTCGTGCCCATTTCAGCCATTCCATTTTTTAGAACTGCCGGAATACCAAAATGTATTTCCTCCTGAAAACATTCCTGTATGAGTTGTTTATAACGCGGTTCAAAAATATGCAGGTTCAGTTTCTCGTTCGGAAATACCACAATGTTGAGCGGGAAAATGGGAATAAACTTGGTCATTCGTTGTATATAAAAATTAAAAATCCGGATTCATAAAATCATCCAAATTACGCCGTTGTTGTTTGGTGGGCCTTCCCACTTTACTCAATCTTTTGCAGGTATAAAAACTGGCTGCCAATCGTTCATTGTTTTCTTTCTCCTCTTCGGGAGTCAAATCTATATAATGTTTAATGGCCTCGGAATAGGCCACCCTACTTTCAATAATTCCAATTACCTGTATCATCCTTTTTCCGGCTTCAGTTTTTATTTCATAGGTTTCGTTGAGTAAAACAGGTTTGGATGCCTTCACCTTTTCCCCTTTCAGTTTTACCTGACCGCTGTCGCAGGCGGCTGCAGCCAGTGTTCGGGTTTTAAATTGCCGAATCGACCATAAATACTTATCTATCCGAACCTTAAGCATGATGTTGGCTTTTTCGATGATCAATAAAGCGGACTACTTTACGTGCACCTGGTGGAAACTGCAATTGCTGCATTTCTGCACCGGAAATATAGTGCAATTCAGGAATAACTCTTAATCGTGACTGCAAAAAGGCTACCAAAGTTTTTTCACATTCCTCAATCGGTAAATGAGTATTCAGATGAATCACCATTTCATCCATTCCATAAGCATTGTCTTTCACTTCCACCACATAATCCTTAATCACATTCGATTGATTCAAAATCTCAAAAATTGCGGGCGGGTACAAGGTCGTTCCTTTATATTTAATCATTTGTTTTTTTCGCCCCTTCACCGGACTTAAGCGATAACTTGTTCTACCACAAGTGCATGGAGCAGTATCCAGCTTACAAATATCTCCGGTGCGGTATCGGAAAAGTGGCATAGCCTCTACACCTATGTGTGAAATACACACTTCACCATATTCGCCGTTTGGTACCTGCTGCCCCTCTTCATCAATAATTTCAACAACCAGCAAATCAGGATGATGATGCATGCCTTGGCCTTTTGAACACTCTGTAAATGCGGTCTGCATTTCGGTGGAGGCATATGTTCCAAATAACTGAATATTCCAGTCAGAAACAATGGCCTGTCCCAAACTATTCAACATTTGTTGATCATCACGAATGGGTTCACCAATACACAAAATTTTACGCACAGCCAATTGATTCAGATCGATTCCTTTTTCAAGGGCATTTTGTTTAATCTTCAGCACAAATGAAGGAACAGCTACCCAAATGGTGGAGCCTAATCGTTCGGAAATTTCAAGCTGCATCGCCGGAAGCGATGGACCCGTTCGTATTGTGGTAGCGCCGCACATCATGGCACCCTGATAATAGGCCATCCCTGCCATAAACTGTCGATCGAGGGTAAGCATGAGTTGAATCACATCATCCTGCTGAACGTCCATATAGGCAAATGAAAGGGCTTCATTCCGGGCCAATCGTTCTATATCTTTTTTACTCAGGGCCACTGTTACCGGTTTTCCCAAGGTTCCACTACTGGCGGTGTATTCTGCAATGTCTTCAATCGGTACACAAAAGAAATCCGGATTGTATAATTGTATATCTTCCTTTTCTGTGAGCGGATAAGCATTTAAATCGCTCAAACGCCGAATGCTCCTGCTGTCCAATCCGGCCCTCTTCAGTTTTTTTTGATAATAAGGCGAATAAGTCAACAAATAATCCAGGGTTTTCCTGACCCCTTCCACCAGAATCCTTTCCTGCTCTTCAGGCCTTACATATTCTATTTTCAGATTCAGCTCCATTATCTTTCTGATTCAATCACAACATATGCCACTGCATATTGGGTCGTGTGTGAGATACTCACATGTATACATTTATATTGACGTTGCTCAAATAAGTCTGCTTCGCGACCACTCAATACAATAAAAGGTTTTCCATTCAATTCATTCTTGATACCAATACAACTCAGTTTATGATTGCCGATAAAATCTACTCCGGCTGCCTTCAAATAAGCTTCTTTAACGGCCCAACGCGCCGCATAATGTATTGCAGGATTTTTTTGCCGGGAGCAATAAGCGATTTCTTCTTCCGAAAAAACATGTTTCAGAAAATCATCCCCCTTTTGAAGTTTAGAAGCTACTCTATCCACTTCTACAATATCCGTTCCGATGCCTGCAATCACGGTATTCATTTTTCGAATCAAATATAGTACAATCAATCCAGCGGATTAAGAGCCTTCAAGTTGTCCTTGATGCGCTCCAGATATTTCATTTTATAATAATAATCTTTGAGCAAGGCCGGGTTCAGAATATCCAAATTCCATTGGGGTAGTTCGAGATAAGGTTGAATAGGTGTGCGTAGGTTTTCTTCTGTTTCATTCAATTGATTCAATAATACCTGATACTGAGTTTGATTGCCCTCCGTTTTTAAGAACATGAATTGTTCATTGAATTCCATCATATCCATCAAAAAGTCAGGAGCAAGGGTATACTTTTCATTTTCCTCTATAACACCGAGTTGACGCAATAAATATGCAAGCCGTAGCATGGGTGTTTGAAGGACCTGACGACCTTCATTAATGAAACTGCTCATTTGCAAAGCTTCTTCCCGGGCCGCGTCCTCAGCCAGCCCAAAATGATCCGGATGAAATTGCCGACTCAGCTGATAATATTTTTTTTGAATCTGCTCCCGATCTATTTGCATACTCGGTTCGATTCCATAGAGTTCGAAATAATCCATTTATCTTTACCCCTTAATTTGATGCAATGATACGAATTGGGATTGTAAGAGAGGGTAAAATTCCGCAAGATAACAGAGTGCCGTTTTCACCCAAACAATGTAAAGAAATTCAGGATAAAAATCCGGGGCTTCAATTTTTTGTCCAACCTTCACCCAATCGCTGTTTCAGCAACGAAGAATATCAGAACCAAGGTATCACCCTGCAGGAAGATTTATCGGATTGTGATATTCTTTTTGGGGTTAAAGAAGCGAAGATTGAAAGCCTGATTCCGGGCAAAACTTACTTCTTCTTTTCCCATACCAAAAAAGCCCAGGCTCATAACAAAGAGCTTATGCGAGCCCTGATCGATCGTAAAATCCGACTCATCGATTACGAATGCCTGACCCATGATGATGGTCATCGTATTGTTGGGTTTGGATACTGGGCCGGAGTAGTGGGTGCACACAATGGTTTATTAACTTATGGTAAAAAGTTTGGGTTATATCATTTACCACCGGTGAACACTTTAAAAAATTTCCTCGAGCTGAAAGAAAGTTATGAGAACTTTTTTTTGCCCAATATTAAAATTGTTGTTACAGGCTCCGGACGGGTTTCCACAGGTGTTTTAGATATCCTGCAATACCTCGATATCCCCGAGGTCAACCCTGCAGATTTCTTACAAAAACAATATGATTACCCGGTCTTCACCCATTTAAAAGGTAAAGATTTATATGGTCGCATGGATGATAGCTCCTATGACCGTGATGATTTTCATGCGCATCCGCAAGAATATTGTTGTTTGTTTTTGCAGTATACAAAAGTTGCTGACATCCTCATGAATGGCATCTATTGGGACAAACAAATTCCCCGTTTATTTGAATTAAAAGATATTCAATCTCCGAGCTTCAAATTACCGGTCATTGCCGATATCACTTGCGATGAAGATGGATCTGTACCCTGCAATGTTGGGTCCTCTACCATTGCCGACCCGGTTTATGGTTTCAATCGAAAAAGTTTAAGTCGATGTAAAGCATTTTTACCCGGTAACGAAAGTCTTGATATCATGGCAGTAGATAATCTACCTAACGAACTGCCCAGAGATGCTTCGAAATATTTTGGCGGATTTCTGCAAACCTATATTCTGCAGGATTTAATATCAGGTCAAAATACCGCTGTCCTTGAAAGAGCCACGATTACCGTCAACGGAACCTTGGGGCCCTATTATCAATATCTCAAAGACTACGCAGGACTTTAACCCTACCAACGATTAATTAGGGAAAGCCGGATATCTCACTGGCGCTTCAAATTCAAAGGAGCAACAAAGCGGTAGTACTTTGGTTCAGCTCTTGGACAATGACGAGGAATTTAAAGATGACTGTGAGAGGTGACAAACCGAAAAAAATAAATGCGTATTGACAAGGCATGAAAAAATAGCGTGCATTTGTATGAGCAAAATTCACTCATTCCTGCGATAATATTAACTAATTTCATTGTAATCCGTAAGCCTTAATTATAAATCCAGTCCGAACTTCTTCCCATGTTCAATAGCCTCATCGTATCCGGCATCTGTATGTCGTAATACGCCCATGGCAGGATCATTGTGCAGCACTCGTTTCAATCGGGCTTCGGCATCGGCAGTACCATCCGCCACAATCACCATACCGGCATGCAAACTATAACCCATACCTACACCACCGCCATGATGAAAAGATACCCAACTAGCACCACCGGCAGTATTAATCAGCGCATTTAGAATAGGCCAATCTGCAACCGCATCACTGCCATCTTTCATGGCTTCCGTTTCACGATTTGGTGAGGCCACACTGCCACAATCTAAATGATCGCGTCCAATTACGATTGGTGCTTTTAATTCACCCGAACGAACCATTTCATTAAACATCAAGCCTGCTTTTTCACGCTCTCCCATGCCCAGCCAACAAATACGTGCAGGCAAACCTTGAAAAGCAATTTTTTCTTTGGCCATATTCAACCAACGAATCAATCCCTTGTTTTCAGGAAATAATTTTTTCAGGGCTTCATCTGTTTTATAAATATCTTCAGGGTCCCCGCTCAATGCCACCCAGCGAAACGGGCCTTTTCCTTCGCAGAAAAGCGGACGAATATAGGTGGGTACAAAACCCGGAAAATCAAAGGCATTCTCTACGCCTCGTTTGTCTTTTGCTTGTCCGCGCAAATTATTCCCATAATCGAATGTAATGGCCCCTCTTTGCTGCAAGGCCAACATCAATCGGACATGTTTGGCCATGGTATCCAAGCTGAGTTTACAATACATGTCAGGATCTTTTTCGCGCATGATAGCCGCCTCTGCCACACTCATACCCTCCGGAAAATATCCCACCAACTCCTCGACGGCCTCAGCAGCGTCAGACATTACGACTCAGCCCTTAATCCCGCAGTAATGAGCGCAATCTGTCCGCCAGGGAATGCCATCGTGAC
>DAIRSC010000058.1:0-357 GCA_036804585.1 Chitinophagaceae bacterium | reverse complement strand
ATCACACCAACTCATCATGTGCTGATGTTTGATCCGTCAGGGTATCCGGGGTAATTTCACGATCCATTAAACGTTGTAATAAATCTACAGCATTACAAACCACCCCAATCGAAATCGCCTTCCCTTCGGCCTTGGCTTTTAAGGCTTCATCAATCGCCTCGTCAATATCTTCATACATCAGATCGATATAACGGGTATCAATTCTTTTTTGAATTCGCCAAGCTTCAACATCGGCTGCCAAACAAACACCCTCATTCATGGTTATTGCCAAAGTTTGAGCCCACCCCCATACCCCCCTAGCCAGCGGTTACATTTATGGTGCCTTTTAAACTTCCCTGAAAATATTTTTCAGCCAAA
>DAIRSC010000057.1:1365-12053 GCA_036804585.1 Chitinophagaceae bacterium | reverse complement strand
TTTTTAGCTTTTTCAAAAAAAGGCGTGCCGGTTTGCCATAACACCTGATAGCCTAGTTCGATTAATAATTGAAATTGCTCGGCCAGAGTTTCATTGATACTTCTGGCGCCCAGACTTCCACCAAAAGCGAAAATGGTCTTCTTGGTTTCATCCAGTTGAAAAAAGTGTTTACTTTCAGATTGCGTACGCCGGGTGGTACTGATTGTTCCACGAACAGGATTTCCTGTAATAATGATTTTGTCCTGGGGAAAAAAGTGATGCATTTCATCATATGCTACACAAATAGCCGCTGCCTTTTTACCCAATATACGATTACTTCTTCCAGCGTAAGAATTTTGTTCCTGCAAAAGTGTAGGAATTCCAGCCCATTGTGCCATGTATAAAACCGGGAAACTGGCATATCCACCCACCCCAAAAACTACATCCGGTTGAAATTCTTTAAGTATCTTTCGGGCGTGCATAAAACTGAGGCATAATTTCCAGGGCAAGGCTAAATTTTTAAATAGAGATTTGCGTTCGAATCCAACAATGTCCAGACCAATGATTTGATAACCTTCTTTAGGCACCTTTTCCATTTCCATTTTCCCTTTTGCACCGACAAATAAAATTTCTGCTTGAGGATCTTTAGATTTTAACGCATTCGCAATTGCAATAGCCGGGAAAATATGCCCGCCTGTTCCGCCTCCTGCGACAATGATTTTAATATGTGGTCTCTTCGTCATGCAGATTGTTCTTTATTGAGTTGTCCCTCACTATCTTCTACAAATCGACTCACACTTAAAATAATTCCAATTGCGATACAAGTAAACCAAATAGATGATCCACCCATGCTGACAAGAGGTAACGTTAAACCGGTAACCGGAACTAAATTCACATTTACAGCCATATTCAGAAATGCCTGAAACACCAGGGTAAAACTCAAACCCACTGCCAGAAATGCACCGAATGCAAATGGACATCGTCTGAAGATGATAATACTTCGCCAAAGAAATAACAGGTATAAAAAAATGAGTCCGAAGCCACCGATTAGTAAGCCATATTCTTCGATGATGATGGAATAAATAAAATCTGAATATGGATGTGGTAAAAAATTTCGCTGGGTAGAATTTCCGGGGCCTTTGCCGGTCAGTCCGCCTTTTACAATAGCAATTTTTGCCTGCAAGACCTGAAAGGGTACACTGTCTTTATCATTGGCACTGAAGCTTCTAATTCGTTGTTCCCAGGTAGCGGCTCTACCACGACCGGTCACCTTGGATATGGTAAATAAAATACCGAATAATAAAATAGCTGAAACACCTAGAATGGCCAAGTGGGTCATTTTAATTCTTCCGATAAAGAAGAGAACACCGCATGACATGGCAATCATGAGCGCCGTCGACAAGTTGGCCATTGCAATCAGGCCGCAAATAACGATGACCGGTAAAAATATTTTTAAGGCCACTTGATTAAAATCATTCAATTCATTTTGCATCCGAGATAACTGTCTTGCCAAAAACATAAATAAGGCCAGCTTCGCTAAATCAGAAGTTTGAAAGGTCAGGCCTACGAGGGGTAAACGAATCCATCGGGAGCCTTCATTCAGGGTCGTTCCAAAAAATAGTGTGTATAGTAACAATGGAATACTTATGGCGAATAAAAGCAAGGCAATTTGTGAGAACATGGTATAGTTTACCCGATGAATAAAATATACAATCGCCAAACCCGCCACCAAAACCATTAACTGTTTAATGAGATAAACTTCGGCATGTCCTTTATGCACACGGTAAGCCAATGACCCTGTGGAACTGTATACCGCCATTAAACTAATCACGGACAATACAATCAACACGCCCCAAATGATGCGATCGCCTTTTACCTGTGTGAGAAATCGTTGCATATCAATTATTCCATTAAAGTGCGCGAACGGATTTTTTGAACTGTTCGCCTCTGTCTTCGTAATTTTTATATAAATCAAAACTTGCGCAGGCCGGAGATAATAAAACAACATCTCCTTTTTGTGCAAAATCATAAGCCAGGCGGACCGCTTCTTCGGTGGTCGTGGCATCTGCCATTTGCACCATGTTTCCAAAAGCATCATGAATGGCTTTGTTTTCCAATCCCAAGCAAACAATCGCTTTCACCTTTTCTGCCACCAATGCTTCAATGGTGCTGTAATCGTTGCCTTTGTCAATGCCGCCCATAATCAGAATAACAGGTTTGGTCATACTTTCCAAAGCATACCATACACTATTTAAATTCGTGGCTTTGCTATCATTGATAAATTCCACACCACGAATACTCGCCACGTATTCCATACGATGTTCAATGGCGGTAAAAGTGCGCAAACACTCACGCAAGCTGGTATCCCGAATTTCCGCAATCCGCGAGGAGATTCCTGCCGCCATAGAATTGTATTGATTATGTTTCCCCTTTAGAGAAAGTTCGTTAATTGATATGGATACCGGTTCTCCATTGACGCGCAGCACCAATTCATCGTTGCTCACATATGCGCCATCGCCTTTTAATTGTTCGTTCATGGTTATATATAGAATTTTTGGATTCGTTTTTAAGTCTTGCATGTATTGCATGCTTGCTGCATCGTCCTTACAAAGAATCAGATAATCCGTTGGTTCCTGATTAAGTGCAATGCGAAATTTCGCCTTAGCGTATTGTCCAAAGTCGTATTCATACCGATCGAGATGATCAGGCGTGATATTCGTAATAACGGCGATATCGGGCCGGAAGGTGATGATATCATCCAATTGAAAACTACTGATTTCCATCACATACCATTGGGTAGGTTGTGTGGCGATTTGTCGGGCAAAAGAATATCCAATATTACCCACAACAGACACATCATAACCATCCTGTTTAAAAATAGCATGGGTCAGGCTGGTGGTTGTCGTTTTGCCGTTACTCCCGGTGATACATACAATTTTACTATCTCCTTTGTATCGAAATGCAAATTCGATTTCGCTCATAATTGTTTTCCCCTTCTGACGCAATAATTGAATCATGGGTACTTTTTCAGGAATTCCGGGACTTTTAATAATCTCTCCGGCATTCACAATAATCTCTTCCGTATGTTGCCCTTCCTCAAAAGGAATTTGGGCGGCGATCAATTCAGATTTATAGGGTTCTGCAATCATACCACGATCACTCACAAATACCGAAAGGCCTTGCTGACGCGCAAGCAAAGCAGCACCTGTTCCGCTTTCTCCACTTCCTAATATAACGATATCGTAGTTCATGCTTTTCTTTATTGCAGTTTCAGGGTAACAACACTTAATACAGCCAATACAATTCCTATGATCCAAAAGCGAATGGCTATTTTACTCTCGTGATATCCTAATTTTTGGTAATGATGATGCAGGGGTGCCATTAAGAAAATGCGTTTCCCTTCACCCGATTTCCTTTTGGTCCATTTAAAATATCCTACCTGTATCATCACACTCAGGTTTTCTACCAAAAACACCCCGCAAATAATTGGTATCAATAATTCTTTTCGAATAATAATAGCCAACGAAGCAATGATGCCCCCTAAGGCCAAACTACCGGTATCACCCATAAAAACCTGAGCCGGAAAACTATTGTACCATAAAAATCCAATACAGGCTCCAACAAAGGCCCCGATAAAAATAGACAACTCATCCAAATTGGGAATGGGCATAATATTCAAATACCTGGCGAATCCGAAATTGCCGGATACGTATGCAAAGAGGGCTAGACAAATTCCTATAATCGCACTTGTTCCGGTTGCTAAACCATCCAAGCCATCAGTAATATTAGCTCCGTTTGAAACAGCCGTAATGATAAAAATAACGAAGAGTACATAGATGATCGGAGTCAGAATATTGCTGCCACTTTCGCCGAACCATGCCGCTATTTTTGCATAACTGATTTCATGTTTTTTGGCAAAAGGAATAGTGGTTACCGCGCTCTTAACACGGGCATAAGTTCTCGTACGTCCTTTTTCATCCACACGTACAATTCCATCTTTAATAACCTTATCGGTAGAGTGATAAGCTGCTGGTGGACGACCTGTTGTTTCACGACCGACATAAACATTTTCGGTGTATTACATCGTCAGACCTACTATAATTCCCAAACCGATCTGTCCCAGAATCTTAAATCTTCCGGCAAGACCCTCCTTGTTTTTTTTAAATACTTTGATATAATCATCGATAAAGCCAATGAGGCCCAACCAAATCGTGGAGATGATCATTAAAAGAATATATACGTTTTCGATTCGTGCAAAAAGTAAGGTGGGAATCAAAATTGCTGCGATGATGATGATTCCTCCCATCGTCGGTGTACCCTTCTTTTGTTTTTCACCTTCCAGTCCAAGATCGCGAACGGTTTCTCCAATTTGTTTGCGATGCAAATATTGAATCATTCGTTTACCGTAAACCAGAGAAATGACTAAAGACAAAACAATCGCCATCGCTGTGCGGAAAGTAATAAAATAAAACACCCCTGCACCGGGCAGGCTGAAATGTTCGCGTAAATAGGTAAAAAGATGATACAACATAAGCGTTACTTTTCGAGCATTTCAAACATTTCGTGAAGAATAGATTTATCATCAAATGGATTTTTCACACCATTGATTTCCTGATATTTTTCATGTCCTTTGCCGGCCAATAAAATGATATCTCCCTGTTCAGCAATACTAACAGCAGTTTTAATCGCTTCCCGGCGATCGGCTATACATACATATTTTTTTCGTTGATGGACCGGCACACCCATTTCCATCTCTTTGAGAATCTCCTGGGGATTTTCGGATCGGGGATTATCGCTGGTAAAAATGACCCGATTGCTATGTTCACAGGCCACCATCGCCATTAAAGGGCGTTTGGTTTTATCCCGATCACCGCCGCATCCAACAATGGTAAATAAAGTTTCATTCCCTTTACGCAGTTTATTGATGGTAGCCAAAACATTGATGAGGGCATCAGGAGTATGTGCATAATCCACAATGCCGAGAATTTGTTCTTTCTCAGACATCAAATAATCGAATCGACCTTCTGCACCTTTTAAGGTACTCATCACCTGAAGGACTTCCTGTTTATCACATCCCAATTCCGAAGCAACAGCATAAACGCACAATAAATTGTAGGCATTAAATTCACCAATCATTCTGAAATAAACTTCTCCCAGATCGAGATGCATGTACAAACCATCCAGATTGTTCTCCAGAATTTTCCCCTTATAATCTGCGGGCAATTTGAGGGCATACGTTTTCTTACGCGCAGTGGTATTTTGCAACATCACTGTTCCTCGTTTATCATCGATATTACTGAGGGCAAAAGCAGATGAAGGCAGATGATCAAAGAATAATTTTTTTACCCGGATATATTCGTCAAAAGTGTGGTGGTAATCCAGATGCTCGTGGGTGATATTTGTAAAACAGGCCCCGGCAAATTCTAACCCTGCAATACGTTGCTGATGTATGGCATGTGAACTTACCTCCATAAAAACATGGGTACAACCTGCATCCAACATCTGTCGGAGAAGGCGCTGTAATCCGGGCGCATCAGGCGTTGTATGCGTTGATGGAATAACCTGATTGAGGATTTTATTTTCAACGGTTGAAATGAGCCCACAAGGAATTTGCATTGCACTGAATAGCTGATACATTAAAGTAGCGCAAGTTGTTTTTCCGTTAGTACCCGTAATGCCCACCACCTTCATCCCTTTTGAAGGAAAATCATAATAAGCCGCACAAAGCATTCCAAGACTCCCAGCCGCATCGGTCACTTGTAAATAAGTTACCAAAGGATGGAGGTTTGTAGGCCATTGTTCACATACGATTACTCGGGCACCTGACTGAATAGCCTGCGGCATAAATTCATGCCCATCTGATTGCCAACCTTTAATTGCAACAAAAACATCACCATCTTTAACCTGACGAGAATCTGCCGTGATTTGACCGATTTGCAAATCAATCTCGCCCTGCGATTGCAGAAGAGAAATATTGGATAATATGTGTTTGAGATTTTTCAACTAACCCAATTGTAATGTTATGAATTGTCCTTTTCGATATTGAGTACCTGCAGCAACAGATTGATTTTTTACTTTACCTTGCCCCACCGGTATAACTTTAAATCCGGCATTCTCGAGTATAAAAATGGCATCACGCAAACCCATCCCCTGCACATCAGGTGTTTGATGTTCAGTCATTGCCAGCTTTTGGTATTTGGCCTTTCCAGTACTGTCAGGATATATCCAATGCACCCAATCCTGAGGCTCTGTATTTAGCGCCGGCATATTCAGTTTACCGGCAAGCATTTGATAATCGCGACTGCGCATGCTCTGCATGGGTAAATACGATTTTCGAGAAGCAATCAAACTATCGGATTCCGATTTGTGCATATAAATTGCATACAATCGGTTGGCAACCTCTTTAAATACAGGTAAAGCAATTTGGCCGCCATAATAGTTGGCGGAACCCTTTTTAGTTCGGATAACCACACAAATGGTATACTGCGGATTCTCTTTTGGGAAAAAGCCAACAAATGATCCATGATAAACCCGGTCTGAATAACGAATACCTTTATCCGCAACCTGGGCAGTGCCTGTCTTTCCGCAAATTTTATAATACGGATTTTTGAGTGCCTTTCCGGTACCTGTTTCCACGACTTCGTTCATCACTTCTTTTAGTTGTACAATGGACTGAGAATCCAGAATCTGATCTCTCCATACCTGTGGTTGGTAAGAAATAATTTCTTTGCCATATTCCTGAACACTCTTTACCAAATAAGGTTTCATCATTTTTCCATTATTGGCGATGGCATTATACACCATGCAAGTGTGTAGAGGCGTAATTAAAACCTGATATCCCATGCCTAAATACGCCAAAGAATAACGGCCTTTACTGACGGAGTCACGGATAAATTTCGGCATCACTTCACCACTCATTCCCAAACCGGTCAGCGTATCCAATCCAAGTGCATGTAAATTGTACCAATAGCTCGCCGGTTTTTCTTTATAATTTTCATGAATCAATTTGGCAAAAGCTACATTGGAAGAGTGTGCAAAAGCATCCTTAATACTCAATACACCCAATCCTGAGTGGCTATCGCGAATGGTATATGGACCGAATTTACTGGTACCACCCTGGCAATTGACTTTATCTTCCACACGAATCAATTTATCGCGCATCAGGGCAATGAGAGATATCAATTTAAAAGTTGATCCGGGCTCCAGTCGCTTAATGGCGTAATTAAAATTTTCGGCATATTGCCCACTTTCATTTCGTCCTAAATTGGCAATGGCCTTTATTTTACCGGTACTAACTTCCATGATGATACAAGTTCCAAATGCGGCTTGTTCTTTTTCCAATTGTTGCAGGAGGGCATTTTCTGCCACATCCTGAATATTGACATCTAGCGTGGTTACGATGTCACGACCATTTTCAGGCTCAATTTCAGAACCATCAATAGGCATCCAGGTTCCACCGGCAATTCGACGAACAATCCGTTGTCCCTGCATACCGCTTAAGTGCAAATTATATTCGCGTTCAATGCCAACATTTTCAGCATTCTTACGCCATAAACCAATCACCCTGTTTGCGAGTAATCCGTATGGATTGATTCGCTTGGTTTGAGATTCGGCAATGAATCCGCCTTTATTCTGACCCTTACAAAAAGGTTCCATTTTTTTCACATTCAGATACTGGGCATAACTCGCTTTCTTCTTTAAAAGGAAATAACGATTCCCTTTCTGATATTCAGTTTCCAGGATTTCCTTCCAGGTCGTCCAGGAGTGATCACCCAATTCAGCAGCCAGTTTCTTCGATAAAGGTTCAAGGTGCTTGTGAAAGGTATCTGCTTTAATAGATTGAAAATCGATGCGTAAATCGAATTGTGGAATCGATGAGGACAACAGACTGCCATCTTCCGAATAAATGTTTCCTCTTTCAGGTTGAATGTATTCTATTTTAGTATGCATACTATCTGCATAAGAGCGCAATTCTTTTCCTTCTTTAACTTGAATACTAAATCCTTTGTAAAGTATTATCATACCAAAAACACACATCCCCAAGAAGGTGATGTAAACACGAAACCGGATGTCCTTACTGATTTTCATGTTGGATGGATTGTGAAACGATTATTTTATGTGGGGGAACTTTTGTTTTTTGTAAATGCAAATGGGAAACGCTTTTTTCGAGTTGACTTTCTTTGATCAAACCCATAATTTGTGTTTTCTCATCCACATATTTCCATCTTAATTCTTTTAATTGCCGGCCAGTTTCATTGATTCGCCGGATGGTACTTTCAGCTTCATGATTCAGGGTGATTTACATGTTGGCGAATAAAGATCCATAAAGAATCAAAGGAATATTTTGAACAATGCCCCTGTTACCAACAGTTTGCAGCAACTGTTTCCAGTTGGGCACTTGCTTGAGTATGTTGCTGTCCTGTCCGGGCATTTTATAATCATTTATTTTTACGCCTATGCGAGTTTTCTATTTTATAGCTGTTGAAAAAACGATTAAATCTTTTCAGCAACCCGAAGTTTAGCACTTCGTGATCTGGGGTTCATCTTGAGTTCTTTATCCGTAGCTAATATGGGTTTTTTCGAAACCACTTTTAAGGTGGCGCTTTTTCTAACAGCCATCAAATCCAATTCATCTTCAAACGTTTCCTGCTTCATCCATTGTTTCACCAATCGATCTTCCAATGAATGAAAGGTTATCACACAAAGCCGGCCACCGGGTGATAATGCAGGTGTAATTGTTTGAAGAAAGGTTTTTAATACTTCTAACTCCTGATTCACTTCAATTCTCAAGGCCTGAAACACCTGTGCGAGATATTTATTCGGATTACCGTAAATACCCTGATCAATACATTGCTTCAATCCATTGATGGTGGTGATTCGTTGCATCTGACGATACTGAGTAATTTGGCGTGCCAACCACTTAGAATTGGTAACCTCCCCATATTTTTCAAAGATCCACTGCAGCTCTTTTTCGGCATAATTGTTCAGAACATCGGCAGCAGTTGTTTTGCTGCGTTGATCCATTCGCATATCCAAAAGCGCATCAAATCGAGTTGAAAACCCCCTTTCTGCTGTATCGAACTGAAACGAACTCACCCCTAAATCGGCCAATACGCCATCCAACCTGTGGTATCCGTAGAACCTCAAAAAACGTGAGGCATATTGGAAGTTTTCCGGAATAAAGTGCAATCGTTCATCATCAGGTAGATTTCCTTTTGCATCCGCATCCTGGTCAAAGGCAATCAGCTTTCCCGAAGCCCCCAAATGTTCCAAAATGAGACGGCTATGTCCTCCACCGCCAAATGTTGCATCGAGGTATACGCCGTCTGGTTGAATATTCAACTGTTCGATACTTTCATGTAAAAGAACTGCCTGATGATAGAACGCCTGACTATTGTCCATCTTGAACCGGATTTGATTGGGTATATCCAGAACCCAAAACATTTCTTCGCAATTCTTTTCTTCTTTCCAGGGTTCGCGAGTCTCTTTCTTTTTCGAATGTTTCCTGATCCCAAATGAGGGTTTTAGTCAATAAACCTTGCACCACAATATCCTTGTTCAATTCGGCATATTTAATCATCCGTTTTGGTAAAGTAATGCGCCCGGCTGCATCAATGTCTACAGGTTGAAGCGTGCCGAACATGTCCAGCATCAGCTCTTCCACATCATCATTGTTGTTGTTTAAGGCAATCAGTTGATCTTCCACCACTGCCCATTGAGCCTCAGTATACAGTTCCAAAAAGGGGCCTACTCCATGCATCAGGAAATAACTGCTAACACCTTCACCTACCTGCTTTTTTAACTGTGCAGGTAACATGAAGCGCCCTTTGGGGTCCAGCGTTACTTCAAAATTGCCACGGATCTTAATCATATCTATCGTACGACTTAACGTGACACAAAGTAACTATTTTTCCCTCAATACGACATAATTTTCTACTTTTAAATTTAAGAGATGTTTTCCACATCCTAAACAGCCTGATCTCACTGTATTCAAGGGTTCTAGCGGAGAAATAATCAAAATTCTATGTGTAAAACATGTGAATTAGCTGTTGATACCTAAAATGACATGTGTGAATTAATGTTGAAAATATATAAAATGTATTCATAATGTGTTGAAATGTGAAACATTTGAGGCGTTTTAAGGTGTATAATTTATTCCGGATACAAATTTGGCTAAAGTTACCACATAAAAAAACCGCTCCATAGGAGCGGCCCATTCTTTTGGATAAAGGATTATTGTTTACTCATCGCCAATATCTTTTCAAAAAGCTCGTTTTCGGCACCCTCTTCATATCCGGTATGCTGATAGACGATGTTCCCATTTGGGTCTACGATAATAGTGTATGGTACATTTTGAAAATTGAGCGATCTTTTTAAATCACTATTGGGATCAACGTATGTCGGGAAAGTCCAACCTTGTGATTTCGCGTATGTTTTAACCATTGCCGTGGCACGGGCATCGTCTATAGAAATAGTTACATAATTCAAATTCACTTGCTGAGTCCATTGAGGCAACATTGTTTTGATATTTTTGATTTCTTGCTTACACGGTATACACCAGGTTGCCCAAAAACTGACTAAAGTATATTTCCCTTTTTCGAAAATTTCGTTGAATGAAACCTGTTTACCATTCAAATCACGGACTTTTGTTGTGGGTAAGGAAGTGCTTTGAGCGATCACGCTTGAAAAACTCAGCGTAAATAGGAGGG
>DAIRSC010000057.1:0-1355 GCA_036804585.1 Chitinophagaceae bacterium | reverse complement strand
AAATAATCTTTTTCATATTCTTTTGTTTTAACCAAACCCAATATTTTTTGCTTGTTTGGTACTACCAAATATAGGCCTTTTGATGCTTATTTGGCAAAGCGAACCAGCGTTAATTTTTGACTAATGTTTAAAATGACGCATATCAGTCATCACCATAGCTAAATTATTTTTTTGACAATATTCAATAGAATCCTGATCGCGAATCGATCCTCCCGGTTGTATAAAGGCTGCAATTCCATGTTCATGAGCAATTTTTACGCAGTCATCAAACGGGAAAAAAGCATCTGAAGCCAAAACGGAACCTTGTAAATCAAATTTAAATTGTTTGGCTTTTTCAATGGCATGTCGCAAAGCATCAATACGTGATGTTTGTCCACATCCTTTACCGATTAGCTGACCTTGTTTCACCAATGTGATGGCATTCGATTTTAAATGTTTACAAACGATATTGGCAAAAATCATATCTTCTTTTTCTATTGCTGTCGCTGTTCTCCCACCTTTTTCAACCCATTCCAGAAAATTACCTGTATCACTATCTTGTTCTAAAGTCCCATTTAATATCCGCCGTTGCATCGCCCCTGACGGGTATGTCATTTTTTGCCGCAAGATGATTCGATTCTTTTTTTGCTTCAGGATTTCTAAAGCTTCTGCATCAAAAGAATCTGCAATCAGAACTTCAAAAAAGATATCCTGAATTTCTCGGGCCAATCCGGCATCAATGTTCCCGTTTGTGATAATGATCCCTCCAAATGCACTTTCCGGATCTCCTGCTAGCGCTCTTTTCCAGGCATCAGAACCATTTTCACCGAAGGCAATTCCACATACATTGGTATGTTTGATAATTGCAAACAAGGGTCGATTCTTTTGAAATTCAGCAATCAATTGTAGTGCAGCATCCACATCAACCAAATTGTTATAGGATAATTCCTTTCCATTCAATTGTTCGAAAATTAAATCCAGTTGTCCGGTAAACTTGGCTTCCTGATGTGGATTCTCTCCATACCGTAAAACTTTGGTTTCCGCATTAAAATAGTTTGCGATAACTGTATCATAATGTCGAACGACCTCAAATGCTTTTGCAGCAAATGATCTTCGTTGACTGAGCGTGGTGGTACCATTTTGGGCAATCAATATTTCGTTCAGTAAGGAATAATCTTTCCGATCTGCCAGCACGTTTAAATGACTAAAATTTTTAGCAGCAGCCCGAATCATAGATGGCCCTCCGATATCTATTTTTTCAATGATTAATTGTTCTTCCTTTGTCTGAGCAATGGTTTCTTCAAAAGGATATAAATCAACAATTACCAGATCAATCATCGGGATCTCATAGGTTTGCATTTCATCCAGATCTTGCT
>DAIRSC010000056.1:0-12077 GCA_036804585.1 Chitinophagaceae bacterium | reverse complement strand
CCTTGTTCATGGCCAAACGATACAAAACAAGTCAGGATTTTAATTACATGCGATGGAGTGGTTTTATTCAAGATAATTTGGCTTTCGATTCCATTGGCTTAGTCATTACGGGCGGCGTCCGAATCAATTATAATTTCCTGAATAATGAATTTCTGGTAAGTCCGCGTCTTCAATTTTCATGGAAACCCAAATGGCAAAAAGATGTGGTCTTCCGAGGAGCAACAGGTGTATACAGTCAACCGCCTTTTTATCGCGAAATGCGTAACCTCGATGGCACAGTCAACCTGGATGTTAAGGCTCAAAAATCTTATCATGCTGTGGGCGGATTGGATTATAATTTTAAAGCATTGGGGAACCGGCCATTTAAATTTACAACAGAGTTATACTACAAGTATATGTGGGATTTGGTTCCCTACGAATACGATAATATTCGTATCCGTTATTTTGGTAAAAACAATGCCGTTGGATATGCTTATGGTGCCGAATTCCGTTTATATGGAGATATCGTCAGAGATGCGGAGTCATGGATTAGTTTAGGCTTGATGAAAACTGCGGAAAATCTTTCAGATGATATGGCCATTGTTAAAAGCAAAGTAACCGGCGACGACAGTACATCATATGCACCCGGCTATGTGCCACGCCCAACAGACTCCCGCATCAGCTTTGGTTTGTTTTTTTCGGATTACCTGCCACGCAATAAAAACTTTAAGGTGCATTTGAATGGTTTGTATTCTACCGGACTTCCATTCGGGCCACCCGACAATCAACGCTTCGGCGATACTCTCCGGATACCCAGTTATAAACGCGTGGATATTGGCTTTAGTGCGCTTCTTTTAGATGGTGCGCGCAAGGATAGACCAAGATTCAGTTATTTCAAAAATGTAAAATCGATGTGGTTTAGCCTGGAAGTCTTTAATTTATTAGGCATCCAAAACACGCTCTCCTATTTATGGATTCAGGACCAAAGTAGTAGCAGAACTTATGCCGTTCCAAATCGATTAACGGCAAGGTTATTAAATGTCAAACTGGTTACCAGATTTTAATCAATATCTTATTTTCCTTGCCAATGAAGAAACTTGGCAGTAAAAAATTAAAAGATGATGCCCACGAAAGTGGAAATAATGGAAATACCGTTCACCGCCGTTGAAAGAATCAGGTAGCGATTGAGGTTCTCAAAACCAGCATTTAAATGATTCTCTTGTTGATCCATGGTGTAAGCGCGAGCATGATTTCTGAATTTTAACAAAAAGAACCCATTTAGGAATAACAAAGTGGTACCGAGTAAAATCCCAAAAATAGCGAGTATCATTCCGGAATTCAGGATAAAATCTTCTACTTCTTGGCTAATTGCAAACACCTGTGACAGGCGTGGCAGAATGGTTTCAATATTGGCAAAAAGCAACAAAGACAGTAAAAGTGCAAAACCGCTGAGAATAAAGAAAACCACCGAAATAAAATAGGCCCATTTGGCGGTACCTTCCAATTGCACGACCGCCATGTCGTCCAATGACGAATTGCTTAAAATAGATTCATTATTTTCCATAGTATAATCTTTATTGTAGTAAACCAACCAATAAGGCAATCAGAATTCCAAGTACCAAAAGCGATATCATGATGATACATAAAACCCCCATGATGGTAAAATAAATTTTCATATGATAAAAAGCCTGGCTCAGTTGTGCCCCGTCTCCGGTTTCCATACTCAGCTTTGTCAACTTAGAATAATTCATCAGATTGGAAGCCATGATAAAGGTAATAGCTCCTGATATCACCAGGCCGATAATTCCGCCGGCTGCGCCATCCTGCCCTACGATGATACCCACAACTGTTTGAATGACGGAAAGTGCCAACCCGACAAACGAAATAATGGCGAGATATCGGCTCCATTGAGCAGACTTTAAAAGCTTCTCCCTGCTTTGCTCATTGACCAGTGTTGTATTTTCCATCGTAAAAATTTAAATAAAGTTAGAAATTCCTCCAATTAAAGCAATTAATAAAATAATTGAATATATAGCTATGATAATGATTGTCATAATACCGATATATCGAAAAGTCGCTTTCAGGAATCTCAGACCTTCATTGAATTCAACTTGGTCGGCCTGATCAATACCTATTCGCACCTTTTTTGAAAAACGATAAAGCGCAATAACAGGATAGCTATAAAGAGCAATTACACCCAAATAAACCAAGCTGTAAAGGGTGTAAAAACTACTGAACGTATCTTTTACTAGAGATAAACTAAAAAATGAAAAAAACATTAACACCATCAATAAGCCAATAATGACCATGCCTACTATTGCCAAAAACTTCGCCCACTTGCAGGATTCCAATAGATAATCACGACTATCCAAATCTATCTGGATTTCAAAAATGCTTTCTTTATTTTGTTCTAACACCCTGTAAAGAAAGAAAAAAAATAACAAGAACGCAAGAATTCTATTTCGTTAAAACAGAAGATTAATAGGCACGTGCAAAAAGCACCCTTTGTATGCTGGGCTTTCCGGTGTAAACACATTTTCCAGCTTCTTGCGTATTGTTCAGTGGAATACAACGAATAGTGGCTTTGGTCAGTTCTTTTATTTTCTCCTCGGTTTCGGGTGTACCATCCCAATGTGCCGAAACAAAGCCCGCTTTTTCGTCTAATACTTGTTGAAATTCCGCCCAATCATCGACTGCGGTGATTTGTTCATTTCTGAATTGCAGTGCCTTTTGATAAATATTTTGTTGTATTTCCTCCAATAAGGCAATAAGTTTTTCACTCAATCCTTCAAGAGGCATGGTTTGTTTTTCCTTGGTATCACGCCGGGCTACTTCAGCGACTCCTTGTTCAATATCCCTTAAACCCAATGCTACTCGAACAGGTACTCCCTTCATTTCATACTCTGCAAATTTCCAACCCGGCCGGCTATTATCGGAATCATCGAATTTCACTTTTACACCGGCAGCTTTCAAGTCCGAAACAATTTCCTGCGCTTTACTGTCAATCAGGGGTTTACTTTCCGGCCCCTTATAGATAGGGACCAATACAACCTGTATGGGTGCTAATTTAGGAGGCAATATTAAACCATCATCATCACTGTGCGCCATCACAAGGGCTCCCATGAGGCGTGTTGAAACACCCCATGATGTCGCCCATACATATTCAGGTTTATTGTCGCGGTTGACATAGGTGACATCAAATGCTTTGGCAAAATTTTGCCCCAGGAAATGGGAAGTTCCTGCCTGCAAGGCTTTTCCATCCTGCATCAAAGCTTCAATACAATAAGTTTCATCGGCACCTGCAAAACGTTCATTGGCGGTTTTTATTCCTTTAACAACAGGTAAGGCCATCCATTCCTCCGCAAAACGGGCGTATACTTCCAGCATTTGCTCTGTTTCAGTAATTGCCTCTTCTTTCGTGGCATGAGCAGTATGCCCTTCCTGCCACAAAAATTCAGCGGTGCGTAAAAATAAACGTGTTCGCATTTCCCATCGAACCACATTCGCCCATTGATTCACTAAAATGGGTAAATCGCGATAAGATTGAATCCAACCTTTATATGTATTCCAAATGATAGCTTCAGATGTTGGACGAACAACAAGTTCCTCTTCCAGTTTTGCTTCTGGGTCTACCATGAGTTTGCCGGGATTATCCGGATCCGTTTTAAGGCGGTAATGCGTAACCACAGCGCATTCCTTGGCGAAACCTTCGGCATTTTTTTCTTCTGCTTCAAATAAACTTTTTGGAATAAAAATGGGAAAGTAAGCGTTGACATGGCCGGTATCCTTGAACATTTTATCCAATACATCCCGCATATTCTCCCAAATAGCGTAACCATAGGGTTTGATGACCATACAACCGCGAACAGCACTATAGTCGGCCAATCCTGATTTTAATACGAGGTCATTATACCACTGACTGTAATCTTCACTTCTTGAAGTTATTTCCTTGCTCATTGACGAAATTATTTTGATACGGATGCTAGATTCTCCCTTTGGAAAAGGCGCAAAATAAAACATTCTGGGAGAACAATCATAGCGCAATTTTTTTAATACATTTAATGATGATTATTAATTCTTTACAGCTATTTATTTCCCATATTTCGAATGGGGAAAAAGTCTTGTTAAATTTTGGTTTTTTGAATGCGATATCTTTAAACCAAATGCCAAACAAAAGTCAAAAGTGCGTAATTTCGGAATCGTTAACCACAAAATATTTCTCCATGAAAAAATTCCTGCTCTCCGTCCTCGTCATTTTAATCTGTTTTACCTTCTCTTCGGAAGCTCAAAACTATGACGATTTATATTCAAATGGCTCTGAATATTCAAACAGCCGAAATAGTCAAAATTCACAACGAACAAATCAGAATCGATCCAATCAGGATTATTTGAGTTACGATGCTGAAGATGATGTTCAAAGTAATCAACGTAGTTATTCATATGATGATGATTATATCGACTTTGATAATGACAGTTATTACTATACTTCAAGAATCCGAAGATTCAACCGTCCGTTTTGGAGTTTTGGATATTTCAGCGGATTCTATCTGGATCCGTATTGGTGGGATTGGTCTTTCAATTACCCTTCGTGGTATGTTGGTTGGAATAACGGATGGGGATGGAATAACGGATGGAACAACGGTTGGGGTTGGAACAATGGATGGAATAACGGATACAACAATGGTTTCTGGGATGGTTTCAATGCAGGTTATTTTTACGGAAATAGTGGTGCTCGAACAGGATATCAGTATGGCCCGCGCACCAATACCAATAGCAATGTAACCCTAAACCGAGAAAGAGGCGTTCGTAACAGAGAAATGGAATTCCGCAATGCTTCTAATCAAAGTATGCCTATCAATTCTGGTAATTCTCAAGTAGATCGTTATGATAACAGTGGCCGTGTTGATCGCTCAAGAAATATTTCAAAAGACCAAAATCCAAGTACCAATCAAAGAGATCGCGTGAATACAGAAGTTCCTATGCGTTCAAACAGTCGAAACATTCCGATGCAAGATCGAAACAAAGATCAGCAAACGGAACCAACAGATCGAATGAACGAACGCCAACGTGAAAGCCAAACAGACTTAAATCGCAGCGAAAGAAATCGTCAGATTCAAATGCAACGTGAACAAGAAATGAATCGTCAGCAATCTGAGCGTATGAACCAACGAAAAGAGCAGCAGACTGAAAGATCGAATCGCGAACAACGCCAGTTACAGCGTGATCAGGAAATACAAAATAGAAGCCGAATGGAGAATGATCGTCGCCAACAAGAATTGCAACGTGAGCAATCTAATCGTCGTGAGATGGAAAACCAACGCAACATGGAAAGACAAAGACAAGAAAACAATCGACGGGAGCAAATGCAACGTCAGCAGCAACAACGTCGTGAGTCTGAAATGCGGGAACGACGTCAAAGAAGCGAAGAAAATAGTCGACCTCAACGCGTTGAACGCTCACAACCACGTATGGAAACACCTCGTTACGAGCGCCCTCAACCACGAATGGAATCCCCTCGCATGTCTTCTCCAAGAATGTCCTCTCCAGGAAATGGTGGTGGAGGCAGCCTAAGAAGAAGATAATCTCAATGATTAATTTCGAAGGGGGAGTCCTATCAATTGGATTGTTGACGCCCTTTATTAATCTGCTTCTGTTTGAAATATCTAATGATGTACCCTAGCCATTTTTTATACTATTTTTCTGACTATTATCACTACGATTCCTTTGAAAAAGTACTCGAAGCATTCATTATCAATCACATCAAATAATTTTTATGAAACGTGTTTTCATCATCTCAATGAGTTCAATCCTCATGTCCTTGGCCGCATCTGCACAAGATGAATTAGATGCCATCCGATATGGATTTCAAACCTACCACGGAACAGCAAGAGGCATGAGCATCGGATCTGCGCTTGGCAGTATCGGAGGTGATTTTTCTACATTATCGGTAAACCCAGCAGGATTGGGTATATACAGAATGAGCGAATTTTCTATAACGCCTTCTTTTCAGGTTGGCTCTAATCAAAGTACATATTTGGGGAATACCAATAGTAAAAGTGCATCCAAGTTTAATATAGGTAGCTTTGGCTTGGTATTAACCCGTGCTAAAAAAGGCAATGCTTATAAACGTAGCGGCTGGAAGGCTGCGTCTTTTGGTTTTGGAATGAATAGAATGGCTACCTATAAAAATGAATACACGTATTCGGGCAACAATTTTAACAACTCACTTATTGATCGATATGCCGACGAATTTAATGCCTTGGGCGGTTTAAACAATACCACTTTAAGCCAAGTTTCTTATCCTGCCTATGCGGCCTATCAAACCTATTTACTGGACCTCGGAACCGGGGCCGACAGCAATAAAGCATTTTCATATGTGCCATATACCGATGGATTACTCCAACGCAAATCTGTGGTTGAAAAAGGCCATATTCAGGAGTATACCATTAGTGTGGGCGGTAATTACATGGAAAAATTGATGTTGGGAGCAACCCTTGGATTACAAACTTTAAAATACGATCGCACCCTCAATTTTAGTGAAGATGATCTAAGTGGCAGATTGGACAATGAATTTAAATACATGGATTTTGAGGAGCAATTAAGTTCTGAAGGGAATGGGGTGAATTTAAAGTTAGGAGCGATATTCAAACCAATCAATCAACTTCGATTCGGTATTGCTTTACATACACCCACCCATATTGAAATGAATGATGCCTCTCAAATATTTATGGAATCGCATACAGATAGTTTATTGCTTTACAATAATCCCAATGCCAGTGCAATTTCAAATTTCAATCAGGATAGTATTCTACTTTTCAACTATAGTTTAACAACGCCTTATAAAGCACTCGGAAGTGTGGCAGTTTTGTTCAATCAAAATGGCTTCATTACAGCTGATGTGGAATATGTGGGTTATTCTGCCATGAAGTACAATTACAAAGGGTTTGATCAACAGGAAGAAGCTGTGAATACAGTCATCAATAACACTTTCAGAAATACCTTGAACATTCGTGTTGGTGCTGAATTAAAGCTGAATGAGATCGGGATTCGTGGTGGATTTGCTTATTATGGCAGTCCATACAAGAATAGCAATATCGATGCATCGCGCATGCAATTCAGTGGCGGGGTAGGATATCGGGCCAAATTCTGGTTTTTAGATTTAGCCTATGTGCACAGTTTAAGATCTTTGCAAGAACAGCCTTATACCCTGCAACGCATCAATACAACTGTACCTACTGCATCTACCAGACAACGCATTGGAAATGTATTAGTAACTTTGGGATGGAAATTTTAATCCCTTAGACCCCCCAAAAAAACAGCATCAGATCAGCAACATAAAGGGATTGTTTGATGTAAAACAAATATCAGTTTGTATCTTTGCTTTACTGCAAGTCGGGTTATCGCTCCAGCAATGGGGAGGAAAGTCCGGACAGTAAAGAGCGACGTACCACCTAACAGATGGTCCCGTCATAAAATACGGGAAGAAAGTGCCACAGAAAATAACCGTCTCGTACTTTAACGGGATAAGGGTGAAAATGTGAGGTAAGAGCTCACGATAGCGGTTGGTAACAGCCGTTATGGGTAAACCTTACGTGCTGAAATGTCAAATAAGTGAACGCCTGAAGGTTGCTCGCCTAATGTTCATGGGTAGACAGATAGATTCTATCGGCAACGTTAGAACCAGATAAATGATAACCTCTCTCTTGGGAGAACAGAATCCGGCTTACAGACTTGCAGTATTTTTTTATTGTTTTTGAATGAAAGTTTGTTAAAAATAAATGTTCCATTATATTTGCACTCCATTCAGAAATTAATCGTTCTTTAAATCATTTGGGAGCATAGCTCAGTTGGTTCAGAGCATCTGCCTTACAAGCAGAGGGTCCGCGGTTCGAATCCGTGTGCTCCCACCAAAACGGAAAGTTCAGTTTTTAACTGGACTTTTTTTTTGTACCTGTCAAACTCCTATCTATATTGAGTATAAGCGACACCACTTCGTTAAATAGGGCTTGCTGAATAACGTCAAAATAGTTGATTCCGTTAGATGATGGAGTAATTTTCGCTCATTTAGATGCACAATAATTTTTCATATCTTTTCAACAAGCTTGAAGTTTTTTCTGATTTTCACTGCTCACATTCATCTTCAAATTCGGCGTCATCGTCTAAGAGTAATACAATATCTCATGAAACGCTTCCTTGAATTTGAAACGCCAGTGAGATAATCAGCAGCCCCTACTTGAAAATTCAAAAAGCCTTGAACTTTTTTGCCAAATGACTTTTGCAATGGTCTCAATACATTGAACACAAGAAAAAACAAATAGCAGAAAACATCATTAAAGAGGTCCGCAGAACAACCAGAAGAACATTTAGTTCTGAGCAAAAAATCACCTTTGTTAGAGGCTCTCAGATCAGAGCAATCAGTAACTGCATACAACCGGTCAAATACTAATCATATTTCCATTGCCGAGCCTCTTGCTCCCGGTGATAAACCTCAGCCTGTAAACCGTACTTCTGATTCAAATGACTGGCTAAAGCATCGGCGCAATATACCGAACGATGCTGCCCACCTGTGCAACCAAAATGAATCATCAAATTTTCAAATCCCCTTTGAAGATAGTCTTCAATAGAAATATCTACAGCTTGATAAACACCTTCTAAAAACGCTTTGATGCGTGTTTTCTCTTCGAGGAATTTTATGACATCCTGATCTCTTCCTGTTCTTTTTTTATAGTCTTCAAAACGTCCGGGATTCAACAAACCCCGACAATCAAATACAAATCCTCCACCATTGCCACTATGATCCTCCGGAATGCCTTTCTTATATGAAAAACTTCCAATTCGGACTTTTAAACGGGTCTGTTCATCTGAAACAGGTATTTCAAACCTTTGTTTAAATTCCGGTGCGGTGATCCATGTTAATAAACCACGCAATTCAGAATATTCATGCATGTCATACGTCGACAAGTATTTTTCTACATTCGATAGCCCTTTGGGAATACTCGTTTGAAAATGTAATTTTCGTTGTACCAATCCCCTGAAACCATAGGCACCCATTACTTGTAATAATCTGATGAGTAACACCTTGGGATAATCTGCCCGAAAAGCTTCTATCGACTGGTTTTGCTTGATCAAAGCTGCCTCGTAGGTTTGTAATAATTCTGACTTCCATTCATCATTCAAATCTGCCTTAGCCTGCCATAACAAGGAGACCACATCGTAAGCAACCGGGCCCTTCATGCCTCCCTGGAAATCAATGAAGTAAGCTTGGGTATCTTGAATCATGATGTTACGTGATTGGAAATCACGAAACATAAATCCGGATAATGCACAATCTGAAATACTTTCAGCCAATAACTGAAATTCTTTTTGAAGCGCTATTTTATCGTAAGGAATTTCATGCAAATCAATAAAATAGTATTTAAAATATTGCAAATCAGCAAGCACCGCCTCCTGATCAAATTTTTGCGCAGCAAAGCAAAGCTGATAATTAAAATCTTTTCCGGCTTCAAGTTGCATATTCGCTAATTGCTGTAAACTCTTTTCGTAGTATATTCTTACTTCTTCACTGAGCCCTTTTTTCATGCGGTAATCCAATAAATTTAAATCTCCCAAATCCTGTAGGATGTAACATTGTTTATCAGGACTCGTTGCATATACCTCCGGAACTAAAATGCCCTTTGACTTAAAATATTTTGCAAAGGCAATAAAAGTTTCATTCTCTGCAATATGATGATTTTCACAAGCAACGTAAACGCCCTGATTGCTCGTTACTCGATGATAAATTCGTGAAGAACCCGCCGCACTTAGTCTCTTGACTTCAAGGATGTTTTGCTCCTTAAAATAAGCTTCAATAAATGGATGCATGTTGCAAATATAAGTTGCTTTATTAGAGACCGTATACACTGGCCAAATACACCATGTGGGTCATCGCAATGGCGCCTAAACACAGCTCACGACGATGTACATTTTCAAAAACATCGTTGGCGCTATGATGCATGTCGAAATAGCGCTGTGAATCCGGCATCAGACCCATGAGAGGGGTGCCAAATTTGCGTCGAAGCGGACCGATATCGGCACCTCCACCTTCACGTTCAAAATGATAAACCCCATAGGGGGCCAATAAAGGCTTCCAGGATTTCACCTGAGCCTCCTGGGCATCACTCATATTCATATTAAAGCCATAGGGAGTGGCACCTCCCGCATCACTTTCAATGGCCAGAATATGATTTTCATTATTTTTTTCAGCAAGTTCGGCATACTTCAGTGCACCACGCAGTCCGTTTTCTTCATTCATAAAAAGAACCGCCCGAATCGTTCGTTTAGGGCGAATACCCAAACGTTTAAAAGTGCGCAGGACTTCTATACTCTGAACCACACCTGCACCATCATCGTGTGCGCCTTCTCCAATATCCCAGCTATCCAGATGACCTCCAAAACAAATAATCTCATTGGGTAATTCAGTTCCCCGAATTTCTGCAACCACATTGTACGATTTTACATCAGGAAGCATTTGACAGGTTGTACGCATATAAAATTGAACCTGAGACTTTTCATTGCACGCTTTTTCCAAAACATCAGCATCCAAATTAGAGATGGCCACTGCAGGTATTGGTGCAGTATGTTCTTCATATCTAACTGTTCCTGTATGCGGTTTGTCATCATAAGCAGAGGAAACAGAACGAATAACCACGCCCAATGCACCCTTTTTACTGGCTTCGCTGGTTGCGCCCCAACGATAGTAAACACAAGGACCATAACTATCAAAGGTGTTGACATTACTTTGTTCAAAACGAAAATTATAAAATACAATTTTGCCTTGCACTTCTTTCGTAGTCAATTTTTTTAATTCATCGATATGATTAATTTTTAAAACCTGGGCTTTAAGTCCTGAAGCACCTGTACCTACTGCATTACCCAGCGAGGATATGGTCATGGATGTTTTATGATTTTTATGACTCAACATAAAGCCTTCCTCTTCACCGCGTACCCAATGGGGCACCATCACTTCTTGTAACCGAACTTCATCTACTCCGATCTTTTCAAAAGTTTTTTTCCCCCATTCAACAGCTTCTGCCGCTTGTGTGGAACCACTGATTCGATGTCCGATTTGTTTACACAGTTGCTCCAAATCTTTGTAACAATCATAGTTCTGCAACACATGATTAGATATCTGGCGCAGCACAGCACTATCCTTTTTATATTGTTGCGACAGGGAAACCTGTGAACAAGAAAGGATAAATATTATTCCTAAAAAACGGAGTCGATGCATACTTTGATTAATTTTAGCGAATAAAAATAAGCATATGAATAGATTTTTATTGGTTTTTATTGCTCTAAACAGTGGAATCCTATTGCTCAGCCAATGTAGTCCCAAGGTTCAAAAAAAGACGGGAAAAACGGCAGATAACCGAACCAGCGGACCGGAATCGCCTGAAAACCCCAAACCATTATTGGATACCGAAGTTGTGAGTAATGCCGCGCCAGTATTGAGTCCGGCACCACAAATAGTAGAAGTTGAACAGCTACCCGGTCAAAATAACGACAATCTAACTAAAGGAAAATTGATTTGGTCAACTGGTTGTGATAAGTGCCATGAAGCATATAACCCAAATACCCGCAGCATGGCTGAATGGCGTCCGATTTTGAAAAAAATGATGCCTAAAGCCCAGTTAAGTGGAGAAGAATCGCAGCATCTGCTGGCGGTTTTTAATCACTATGCCAAAAAGTAATACCTATTCTGTAAACGGGTTATATCGAACATGAGTGAAACGAAATACAAGATTGCCGAACAAACCGGACTTGAATAAATAGAGTGAATGTTTTCTTCCCGATACAAATAGGATAAAGAAAGCCTGATGCCTTTATTTAGGGTCTGCTGATTAACGTGAAAATAATTGATTCCAGTACATGATGGAGTAATTTTCGTTTATTTGGATGCACAATAACTTTTCATATCACCTCAATAAGCTTGCAGTTTTTTCTCATTTTCACTTCTCACATGCATCTTCAAATTCCGCGTCATCGTCCAAGGGCTGTACCACAGTACTACCCCTCGAACGCTTCCTTGAATTTGAAGCGCCAGTGAGATAATCAGCAGCTCC
>DAIRSC010000055.1:0-12104 GCA_036804585.1 Chitinophagaceae bacterium | reverse complement strand
GAATTATGCTGATATGCAACTTGGAACTTGGTATCCCAAAGGTGGAATGCAGCAAATTATTTTAGCCATCCAAAAACTGGCCCTTGAACTGGGGGTTGAAATCAGAACCGGTGAAGAAATCAAACGTTTTGAAATGCGTGATCATGCCATTCAAACCGCATTTACACAAAGCGGAAAATACGAATATGATGAAATTGTTGCCGCTTGTGATTATCAACATTTGGAGCAAAATTTACTTGAGAAAAAGTATCGGAAATATTCGAGCCAATATTGGGATAACAGAATATTGGCCCCATCTTGTTTAATCTTTTATGTCGGATTGAACAAAAACATCCAAGGCCTTCTGCATCATAATTTATTTTTCGATACCGATTTTGGTATTCATGCTGAAGAAATTTACACCAATCCGAAATGGCCTGAAAATCCCTTGTTTTATGTTTCAGCACCGGGCAAAACAGATTCCTCCTGCTCACCGGAAGGTTGTGAAAATTTGTTTATCCTGATTCCAGTCGCTCCCGGACTGCAAGAGAACCCTGAAATTCAGGAACACTATTTCGATATGGTGATCAAGCGCATGGAAGAACGAACCGGTGAGGCAATTCGTCAACATATTATTCTTCGAAGAGATTATGCTTACAGCAATTTCATTTCAGACTATCATTCCTTTAAAGGAAACGCTTACGGCCTGGCAAATACCCTCAACCAAACCGCAGTACTCAAACCCAAAATGCTGAGTAACAAGGTAAAAAACCTAACCTATACAGGGCAATTAACTGTTCCGGGACCGGGTGTACCCCCATCACTGATTTCCGGAAAAATTGCTGCCGGACTTATTCATAAAAAAAATAAAAGCCATGCCTGATAAAAAACTATTCGATCAGATCTCTTTCGAAACGAGTAAGAATACAACACGCAAATACAGCACGTCCTTTTCACTGGCCATAAGGTTCCTGAACAAAAGGTTTCATGAACCTATTTACAATATATACGGATTTGTAAGGCTTGCTGACGAGGTTGTCGACTCCTTACATGATTATGACAAGGCAACATTGCTCTCTCAATTTAAAACAGAAACTTTTCAGGCTATCCGCATGAAATTAAGTTTAAATCCGATTCTCAACAGCTTTCAAAAAACGGTGCATCAATATGGGATTGCTGAAGAACTCATCGAAACCTTCCTGCAAAGTATGGAGATGGATTTGTGTCGGCAGACTTATAATCAGCAAAGCTACGAAACCTATATTTTAGGTTCTGCAGAGGTTGTGGGCCTCATGTGTTTGAAAGTATTTTGCAAAGGCGATCAAACTCATTACGAATCTTTGACGCCTTATGCGATGAAACTGGGAGCAGCATTTCAGAAAATCAATTTCCTGAGAGATATGAAACAGGATGCGCTTGAACTGAACAGGATGTACTTTCCGGGATTAAATTTATCAGAATTTGATACCCATGCGAAAAAACAGATAGAAAAAGATATATCCGAAGATTTTAAAAAAGGTTTAGAAGGTATTCAAAAACTCCCTAAAGATGCTCGAATGGGCGTTTACCTGGCCTATGTCTACTATAAATCTCTATATAAAAAAATTCAGGCAACCTGTGCCGAACGCATTTTGCATGAACGAATACGAATACCTGATTCAAGAAAAATGATGCTCTTGATGCAGTCATACGTTCGACATAATCTAAATTTGCTGTAATGAAGGAAGAGGTTATTTTGATCAATGAAGCCAATGAAGTAGTTGGACAAATTGAGAAGATGGAGGCTCATCAAAAGGGCCTGTTGCATCGGGCATTCTCTGTTTTTTTATTCAATGAAAAAGGTGAATGGCTCCTACAAAAACGTGCAAATAGCAAGTATCATTCCCCCGGTTTATGGACAAATTCTTGTTGCGGACACCCTCGACCGGGAGAAGACATTGTCAGCGCTGCACAACGAAGATTAAGCGAAGAACTTGGCATTCACACGACCCTTCAAGTTCAATTCGAATTTCAATACCAAACCAACTTTGATAATTTGCTGATTGAAAACGAATGGGATTATGTACTGATTGGAACAACCGAACTCTTACCATTGGCAAATCCGGATGAAGTGAATGACTGGAAATGGATAAGACCGGAAGCCGTTCAGGAACAGATTCAACTATATCCGGAGAAATTCACCTATTGGTTTAAACATATCGTGAATCATCATTTGAAACAATTAATCATTACATCATGAACATATTCATTAATCTTATTGTATTTCTCGGTTGCTTTGTTGGCATGGAAGCCGTTGCCTGGTTAGCGCATAAGTACTTGATGCATGGTTTCCTGTGGAATTTACATGAAGACCATCACTATAAAGGCGAAGATCGCTTTTTTGAAAAAAATGATTACTTCTTTCTCATTTTTGCTACTCCCGGCATTCTGCTGTTGGGGATTGGCACCTGGTATGGGTTTCATTTACCTTGGTTTTGGGCTGGTTTAGGCATTGCAGTATACGGATTCAGCTATTTTATAGTCCATGATGTTTTTATTCATCGACGGTTTAATTGGCTGCGGGATGCCGATTCTGTATACTTCAGAGCCATTCGTAAAGCCCATAAAGTGCATCATAAACATTTGGGAAAAGAAGATGGCGAATGCTTTGGGATGTTATGGGTACCGATGAAATATTTCCGAGAAGCACGTCGGAGCGTGAAAAAGAAACCAGCTGCCTGATGAAATCCTTCACCTATTTAATGGTTGATCTGGGAAGTTTTTTGATCCCTTTTATCTTTAGTTTTCATCCCAAATTAAAATTCTATAAAGAATGGAAACATTTGGGTAAAGCCCTGATTGTTTGTTTACTGATTTTTTTACCTTGGGATATGTATTTCACCCAAAAGGGTATCTGGGGATTTAATCCCGACTATTTGTGCGGCGTTTATATTTACAACCTGCCATTGGAAGAGGTATTTTTCTTTATTTGTATCCCTTATGCCTCCTTATATACCTATCATTGTTTTGATGTTTTTGGATGGCGTAAAAAATGGAGACAATCGCTTGAGTGGCCGGTGTTAATTACCGGAATTCTGTTTATCTTATTTGCAATTTGGAGTCATCATAAGTGGTATACTTTTTCTGCCTTTATCACCTCAGGTATCTGGTTGATAATAAGCCGAAAAAAAACGTGGCTCCCCTTTTTTCTCATCAGTTTCATCATTTTATTGATACCTTTCTTTATCGTAAATGGCATATTAACAGGAACGGGTTTAGACAAGCCGATTGTTTGGTATAATAACGAACACAATTTAGGAATCCGAATGCTCACCATTCCGCTGGAAGATACCTTTTATGGTTTGTTTATGTTAGGATTAGGCGCATCAGTCATGGAATACAGTAAACGATAAGATTTATATTTTTTTGTAAGCTTGAGCATGATTTACATCATGAAACAATACTTCTTACTCCTTCTTTTATTCTTCAATATCAGCGTAAAAGCTCAAAACAACATAGTTACGTATACCGGCAACTCTGGGAAAGAAACCTTTTACGATCTATTTTTCCAATAAATGAAACTTCAAAGGGCATCTACTTTTTGGAATTGTACGATTCTCAAATTCGGGTGCTGAAAAAAAATAATCATTGAATAATTCTACCACATCTATTTGCTGCCCCCCCCGGATTACACAGTTGAGTTGCAAAAAAAATAAATTTACAAATTATAGTCGAGCGACATCAGTACACCCAACAACATCAATTTATATAGTTTCAAATCCATTGAACCGAGTCAGAATCATCGCAATAGACGCAGTTATAAAAGCAAGCTCAATGATTGACAAATAAATTAGCAATGAATCCCGAAGTGTTTTGAAAGAAAGTGAATCTGCTTCATGATCATTGTTTTAATAAAACATAATTTTCCACTCCATTTTTAGTTTGAATGCTGATCCAATAAATGCCACGTCCGGTTGCAGCAGGTAATGAAACTTTTATTTTTTGATCAATACATTCTTTTACTTGCTTTTGAAGAATCGTTTGTCCCTGACTATTCCATAACGCATATCCTTCAATGAAATGTTCTTCAGGTTGGATAATTTCGAAATCACCAAAAGTCGGATTCGGAAAAATGCTGCAATTTTTCACTTCATCTTTTATCAAGTTTAAAATACGCTCCTCCCGTATTGTTCCAAACTCATCTTGCAAGCGAAGTCGGGCATAACGCCATTGTGAAGTTGTAACTTTTTTTGTTTGATGAAAGACTATACAATCCATACTCTTATCTATCTGATAGATCTCTGGATCATAAAAATCCAAACCATTCGTACTAAAATCTAACTGATACCTATCCCCCTTTTTTTCTTCACGAACAGTCCATCGCGTGTCTAATTGACCATTTGAATCAATCATTGATTTGAATTCATTAATCACAGTTGTTCCGGTGCTGCCAATCAAATCATCCATACGGGTATACCAAATGGGAGCTGTAATGATTCTGCGTCCATCGGTTAAGGTAATGTCTACATAATAGTAACGACTATCTCCATCTGCTAATCCGGTATGTGTAAAGTTTAAAGTAGAACCTGCTGTGCTCGTCAAAACATTTGCCACAACACCATTGCCCGGAATACCTGATTGAATTCTCATTTGACTAACAGGTAATGAAGTTGATGCCGTTATCGTAATTTGTGGTGGTCCAGGATGATTAAAAATACTACCCAACAACGCGCCGTTGATTTTAAAATCTATTACAGCTCCACAATCTTGTGTGGCAATGATTCGCCTTGACCGTAAAGCTTCCATAAAATGATGCTCTGCCAAGGAAGCTGAAAGTACCGCAGTTCGCGAAAAGGCGGTACGACCATGGGTAAGATTGTGATTGTCGTGATCAATACTCGGTGCAACATGATAACCCAATGCCAGTAGATTTCTGAAATAACTCAGATAGGCCATGCTTGAGGGATAATCAGCGTACATCGTATCCGTTGACGTGGATGGCCCATTTTCAACGGCGCAGGCAAAAACGACCTGGTCGGTAGTTAAATCATAGCCTGATTGTAGATTATTGAAATCTGAATTATCAGGATGCGCCAAGGCAGCATAAACAGGAACCGTACTCTGACTCAAATATTGAAATAATCCGCCACTTCCCTGATATTGACTTTGAGGTATGTAACTTTGATAATATCCGGGCTCCCAACCCAATAAGGAATCCGAACCATAAATTATCACATGACCTCCAGTTGAAATGGTCCCCCACTCCATGCCATACATCGATAAAAAATCGTGACGTGCAAAGGAATCTGCTTCACTTTTACCCAATTCCCAATTCCCTAAACTCATGCCGGTTGAAGCATGATTATGGTCACTGATTCCCAAAAAATCCATACACAAGGAGGCTTCGGAAAAATTGAACACAGCAGTTGGTGGACCCGTACCATCACTCAGTGCACTATGAGAATGTAAGTTTCCATAATACCATTGCAAGGTTGTTGGATCCGTCATTTTCATTCCACGTAAAGGAGCCGACTTCCTGTAAACCGGCCCTCCAATACAACTGTTTAAACGGACGGAATAAATGCGATAAAAATATGGGGTATTACCATTCAGCCCCCAGTCGAGGAAGCTGGTATCCGAACCAAAGTAAGCCACCGTTGCAGGCCCAATTTGATGCCCCCGCTTGTAAGTAACACCATACGTCGGCAAATAAATCGTTGTGTTATTATAACGCACAATCAGATAGGCATCCGCATCAATACTTTTATGAAAATTTAATTGCATTTGGGAAGAACCCACCGAACTGAATGTCAAATTATTCGGTTGAAATAAGGGCGCCTGGCAGTTCGGTAAACTTAAAATACTACTTGTTAAAGGACTCAGGGTTTGATAGGTCGGTCCGCCAATACAGGAATTGTCTCGAAATGAGAAAATAGTGAAAAAATAATTGGTCGCTGGCTGGACAATGGATGAAAAAAATGTATTTGGTCCCTGATAAACCACTGTTCCATTTCCAATGAATTGACCTACTGTATACTGAACCCCGTTTTGCGGCAAAGCATTCAACTGTGCTTGAGTCGTTCGCACCACTATATATTTATCCGCATTGTTTGACGGATTAAACGTTCCTTGTATCGTATTTGTAAGGGTCTGAGTAAGTTGTAGGTTGCTCGCCTGATCAGGTGCCGGGCATATCACCTGATGAACCCAAAGATATGCTGATGAAGTATTTAATGCGGTCTGCACGGCATTGAGAGATAGCACCGTCCATTCATTGATTTGAAAATTCGGATTAGGATTACTTACATTTAAGTTTCGTTGATAACTGACATTGGCGGCGTTAATTCCAGTACCAAAAAGGTCAATCACATTATCATTCCCATCCAATAAAGCCAGACCATCATTTCCATTAAAATTAATGACTGAAACATTATTTTGGTGCGCGCTGACGGAATTTAAATAAGGAACTTCTGAACCATTACCGGGATTTCCGAGAAGGATTGAACCTTGTGCAGGTATACTTACATTGATCGTAAAAGTGCTGATGGATCCGGTAAATGAAATGAGTCCGGCACTGCCACTTTGCGACCATAGACGCAATTTAAGGGTTGTATTTTGTGGGGTTACCGTTGAATTGCCCAGATTACTTAATTCAATCCATTTGTTGGTTGCATTGCCCTCATAATATTGAGAAATGATAACCTGCCCTGAAATTTTGGTCATGCCAAGTATACAGGCACAAAAGATGAAATAGATATTCCGGAACCTCCGGATTTTCTGAAAAAAATAAGGCCTCATAGAAACGACTTTTAACAACACTCAACACCAAAAATACCACAATTCTAAATGCACTTAGGTTATATCGTAAATCTTTAATACTTTCGAAAAGTTGTCGAGATGTTTTTTACGGCCTTTTCAACATATCAAACCATTCTTTTTCTCTTTTCCGTCATCTGCTTTCTGGTTGCGGTGAGTTATCGCTTACAAGAAAAAGAAATTCATTCCCTCATTTTTCTTTTTCTGGGTGCTGCCGCTTTATTCAATTATGCCGCGATGTTGGATCCGTTTCTCAATTTGTGGGATGAAAGATTTCATGCCTTGGTGGCCAAAAACATGCGGAATCATAGTTGGATGCCCACTTTATATGATGATGATTTTATGCCCATGGCCTATAATGATTGGGATCGACATCATATCTGGTTGCATAAACAACCTTTGTTCCTCTGGCAAATGATGCTGTCCTTCAAAATGTTTGGTGTTTCTGAATTTAGCCTTCGATTGCCATCCATCATATTGGGACTCGCTACTGCAGGAGCTATTTACCGAAGCAGTCGACTTTTGATTGATGCTAAAACTGCTTTTTACACAACCTTCCTGTTCATAACCGGCTACTATATGTTGAATCTGATTGCCGGCCGAGAATGTATCGATCACAGCGACTTTGTTCTGATGGCCTATGTGAGTTTGAGTATTTGGAGCTTTATTGAGTATACCTTTAAACGTAAAAAATATTGGGCATTCCTTGCCGGGCTTTTTGCTGGTTTGGCATTCCTCACTAAATGGATGCCCGGATTCTTGGTATTCGCTTTGTGGGGACTATATTTTTTTCAGCGAAAATGGAACAAACATGCCTTACTCGATTTTTCGATGGCCTTAGGCATTGCAATACTCATCGCCCTACCCTGGCAGATTTACACTTTTGTAGTTTACCCTGCGGATGCCATACGTGAATGGAAATACAATTCCGCTCATCTGACTCATGCCTTAGAAGGTCATAATGGTCCATGGTGGTTTCATTTCAAAAACTTCCCACGCATTTTCGGTTGGGCTAGCGCTATCCTTTTTATTCCGGGTTGTTACCTGTTTATCAAAAAAATTAAAAAAGAATATATCGCAGCCTACTTTCTCATTCTCATTGTTTGTACCTTATTGTTTTATTCTTTTGCAGCAACCAAGATGAGTTCTTACCCAATCATCCTTTGTTTACCGGTTGCTTTAATTGCCGGAACAACATTGGTTCAACTGGTTGATTGGACCGAAACGTACAAAAATTATGTTGGACGTTCAATGGTGCTCATCATGTTGTTTGTTGTGTTTATGTTGAATTTCCGACCATCCAAAATGGTGGAGACACATAGCACAAAAGCATCAAATAACGAGTACGCGAATATGTTGATTCATAACAAAAAAGTTTTCCGGTCTTTACATTTTCATGATCCAACCATCTTATTCAATGTCAAAGGACGTCACTACGTGGAAGCCATGTTCTATTCGCCCTATTTAGCTTATCGTTTCATTCCTGATTCAGCTCAATATGCCACTTGCAAAATTCGTGGATTTAAAATGGCCCTATTCCCCGGTAAAGAAAAATTCCCAGCCCATCTGCTCAATGATCCGGATGTTCGAATTTTAAAGGATACGCTCAAGGGTTATGATTAAATCATTGCTCACAGATTTTCCTCCTAAAACAATCAAATTATTTGATTCAATGAATCACGTTATGATGAGCGATTCATCTTTTCGAGAAAATTTAGGGCATGTTCATTAGTAACTTGATGACATTTGGCGGCAGACAATCCATTACCTTTGCAACTCACCATTGTTCTTTTATTTCAATTTTAAGCCGGTCATTAGCGGATAATCATGGGTCATGCTCTTTTAAAGGAAAGAGAATTCATTATCACTGTTCATTTATTCTTATACGCTAGCATAGGTTTATTATAGCGGGAAAAGAATAATATAAAACAATGTAACATGACATTTGAACAATTGGGATTAGATGAATCCCTGGTAAAAGCTGTGAGCGAATTAGGCTTTACAACACCTACCGAAATTCAACAAAAAGCCATTCCGGTATTTCTGAAACGAGAAAAAGACCTCATTGCCCTTGCGCAAACAGGTACAGGCAAAACCGCTGCATTTGGATTACCCATTTTGCACAACCTCGACATTTTCAATAAAG
The DNA here is from genome assembly GCA_036804585.1 of Chitinophagaceae bacterium. Taxonomy (GTDB): domain Bacteria; phylum Bacteroidota; class Bacteroidia; order Chitinophagales; family Chitinophagaceae; genus OLB11. The sequence continues at coordinate 3,184 of DAIRSC010000055.1, read as the reverse complement.
CCACGCAAGCATTAATCATCTCTCCAACCCGGGAGTTGTGTATGCAGATTACCAATGATTTAAAAAACTACAGTAAACACCAAAGAGGTTTGCGAGTGACTGCTGTTTATGGCGGAAGTAGCATCCTGGCCCAAATCAAAGAAATTCGTCAAGGGGCACATATTATTGTAGCCACTCCAGGTCGATTAATTGATTTGTTAGATCGCAAAGCTTTGAAATTAGATCAGGTACAAACTGTTGTATTGGATGAAGCCGACGAAATGTTGAATATGGGTTTTCAGGAAGATATGGAAACCATTTTGGCTCAAACACCAGAGGATAAAATCACCGGACTTTTCAGTGCAACCATGCCGAAAGAAATCCGGAATATTGCCAGCACCTATTTGCGTGAATATGAAGAAGTGAGTTCAGGTAAAAAGAACTCTGCTTCTACTTCTATTTCACATCAATACGCCGTTGTTCAGGCCAAAGATAAATTGGCTGCCTTAAAACGCATTATCGATTTCCATCCTGATTTTTTTGGTATCATTTTTTGTACAACCAGAATTGAAACCCAGGAAATTTCTGATGCCATCGTAAAAGCCGGCTACAACGCTGATTGTTTACATGGCGATTTATCGCAACAACAACGCGATAAGGTTATGGGTAAATTTAGGAAGCGCACGATCAAAATTCTTTGTGCAACTGATGTTGCCGCACGAGGTATTGATGTCAATGATATCACCCATGTGATTCATTATCATCTGCCGGATGATATTGAAAACTACACGCACCGAAGCGGCAGAACGGCCCGAGCCGGCAAAACAGGAACTTCTATCGCCTTATTACATATCCGTGAAGCATATAAATTACATCAAATTGAAAAAATTGCCGGAATCAAGTTTGAAAAATATATGATTCCTAATGGCGAAGAAATCATTGCCAATAAAATTCAACAATTTGTAAAAGATTTCCTCGAAATGGATATGTCTCAAACCGACCAGGACTGGCAAAATGAGTTGATTTCTCCTTTACTTCAAATGGATAAAGTGGAATTGGTTCAACGTATGCTCACCAGAGAATTCCGCAAGGTTGACCCAAGCTATACGAGCAATACCGATTTAAATGTCAATGAACAAAACAAATCAGATCGCAAAAGCAAAAGATCTGAACAAGGCAATGATCGTTTTGAAAGACGTGATCGCAGCGAAGGCAAAAGCCGACGTGATAAATTTGCACCCGATGAAAATACCACCCGTCTTTTTATAAACTTAGGTAAAAAAGACAACCTTCGTTATGATGAAATGAGGGAATTAATTTTCCGTGAAACCAAGGTTAGTGGACATCATATCAAAGATATCGAAATGGCTGGTGTTTTTTCTTTCTTTGAAACAGATGTAAAAAGTGCAGAACGGATTATGGAGAATTTCAAAAATGTGGAAATTAATGGACGGGAAGTACGTATCGACCGCGCTGATGGACAAAATAATATGACAGGTGGACAAGGCAATTTCCGCAAAAGCTTTGGACAAAAATCCAAAGCACCGAGTGAAAAATTCAGAGGTACAACAACACCTTTTGCAGAAAGAAAGAAAAAAATATTTTCTTCCGCCAAGAGTGGTGACCAAAAACCACGCTATAAAAAGAAAGATGAATTGAGCTGGTAATGCCATTCCATCCAAATACAAAAAAACCGCAACGTATACGCTGCGGTTTTTTTATTTTTTTGATAATATCAAATCAAATTCTGCAACTCCGATTAATCGGGAAACACTAAAGTGTTTTGGTAGTTACCTCTCCTCAACCCAAATAAGTCCTTTGACTATTTTTCATTGGAATGGGAATGAAAGGCTTATGCCTCGTTCAGTAATTGTTTAATATAAGTGTTCACCTCATCCAGACGAGTCAGGTTCAAAGTATAATGAATATTTTTCCCTTCCCTGGAAGTTTTAACAAATTCTGCCCGACGTAAAATGGCTAAATGTTGTGAAGCAACTGATTGCTCAACACGAAGTTTCACATAAATTTCCGTAACCGTCAAATTGTCTTTTTCTTCCAACAATTTAATGATCGACTGTCGCAGCTTGTGATTAATCGCTCTTAAAATAGCTGCAGCTTTTTTAACATATAAATAATTGATTTTAGAGACCTGCCCCTGGCCCCCGTCGTTAAAACTGCTAATGTTTGATTGAGAGTTAGCGTGTTCCATAGTTCCCTTTTAGTTTATTTGAAATTAACTTAATAATTATGTGTACTTACCACGAAATCAGATAATAGTATTTTATCTTTTTCCGTTCTGTAAAAGTACAAATATTATTAAAAAAACAAATGTTTATAACTTGTTTATTTTGTTAATGTACACTTTTTTCAAATAAAAGGGTTCTGACTGCCCCAAATCGGCAAATTCTTTTTGGTCAAAGGCTCGTAAAACAAGATGCTGTATCGTTTCCGGCTTATCATGTATCCTTTGAACCTGATAAGGACCAACCTGAAATTCTTCCTGATTGGTAAAGCAAGGGTAAGAATGTTGACTCAGGCAATCCAACAGTTCTAACTCATCCATTAAAACTGGTTTTAATATATGTTGATGTTCCTGGTTATAAATACCCACAAAATATTCCTGCATCCTCGCCTTGAGCAACACCATATGCTCGGCGTTCATGCATACGGCATGTGAGATTAAATCCAAATTCGACAATAAAATGAGCGGGATATTGCGGTGTAAACAAATACCTTTTGCCGCAGATAACGCAATTCGCAAACCCGTATAAGAACCGGGACCATTTAAGACCGATACTGCATCCAATTCCTCAGGCTTACATGCTGCTTGTTCCATGATGGTATTCAACAAAGGAATAATTTGGCTGGCATGATTAATTCCTGAATCCTGACGAATCATTGAAATTATCCTGTCTTCATTGAATACCATCAATTGTATTTGGCTTCCGCTCGTATCAAAATAAAGTATACGCGACATCTTTGGCAAAAGTAGCGGATTATAACGATCTCTTTCAATTGTAATCAGAATTCATTTCTTTTTATCCATTATTAAAAATACATCAAATGAAAAATTATTTTGATCTGCTAATGGTTTCCAAGACTTTCGGTTGTACTATAGAAGAATGGTGTATCACAGATGTAATTAGGGTCTGCTGATTAACGTGAAAATAGTTGATTCCGGTACATGATGGAGTAATTTTCGTTC
>DAIRSC010000054.1:4198-12189 GCA_036804585.1 Chitinophagaceae bacterium | reverse complement strand
GATTTAGTTCGGTTGATTCAAAAAGTCGTTGTCCCCATCGATTGTACACCGCAATATAGATAGAGGAGACGTTCTCAAGTACAACCGGCCCGAATTTATCATTCAAATTATCGCCATTCGGGGTGAAGGAGTTTGGTACAATGACCCTAGCGCAACATTAATCGATATTCACTGTTGTCATGGACTGACTCACACATCCATTTTGCCCTAATACCGTTAAGGTAAAAGTTGTAGTTACCAGCGGACTTGCAGTTGGCTGAGCAATATTCGGATTATCTAAGATGGCTGCTGGCTCCCATGTATAGGTTAAACCAGGAATAGAATCGGTGCCAATTTTTACAGAGGCAAAAGCACAATCCAGTACTTTTGATGGACCTGCGTTTGCAATAGGTGGAGCGATATCTACATATACCGAAACTTCCTTAGTGCAAAATCCATTCACCGTTAAGGTATATACGGTGGTTGTAGTCGGAAATGCAATTGGTTGTGCAATATTATTGGCCGTTAAACCACTTGGAGGAGCCCAGGTGTAAGTAAAACCTGGTGTTTCGACCGGACCGATCTGAGATGAATCGACAAAACAATCTAAATACACATTATTGACCGGAATATTAGGACAAGGCATAAAACCAAAATCCCATTCATGCAGGTTCTGCCCGCTTTTGCGCGTTGTCGCTGAAATGGTAGGAATATTGCTTAATAAGATGGCATCATTATCACGAACATCGGGCTGCCCGGTTCCTCCAATATTGGAATTAGTGAGGCTTAATGACTGTAAATCATTGGCCCCTGAACCACCTGCCCAATCAGCAGCTCCAATTCGAATAAGATATGTTTTACCGGGAACCGGACCAGCTTGATTGCCTATTGTTTGCGGATCGCCGTCCGTCACATTACTTTTGTCAAAGACATAGTTCCCATCTGTTGCGGTATTCGTAGTTCCCAATGCGGCTCCATCAGGTGCACCATCATTATTAAAGTCGGCAAATAATTCCACACTGACATTATTGATGCCTACTTCACCCGGATCTTGAATTCCATCACCGTCATCATCTTTCCATACACGATTCCCAATTTGCAAGGCGACCACATCACCAGCAACTTCCAGATCGCCCAGTGCATTTCCTTTACCGAATTCGTTGTTGGATATTTCAGCATGCCCACTGGCAGAAGCATTCATGGTTGAAAATTTTCCAGTACCATTGGAGAAGGCATTGATTGGATCCATCAGGGTCACCATCACCTCATTTCTTCCTCTAAGCACTGCACAAGAGCCTACACTGGTTTCATTGTGGAAGTTACCACCCCAAACATCATTAAAAAAGAACTCTCCTCCACCGATTCCTTCACCATTTCCAACACCTCCATTTCTGATCATCCCATTACTTGTAAATGACCCATTATTTTCTAAGGTGAATTGACCGGTATTACAATCGATGCCTGCAATGAGGATATCTCCTCCAATATCAAAAGCTGTAAAATCCTGCGAAATAGCCAAATTTTGAAGAGTACTGATTCCAAACTGATGTCCTGAACGATCACAAAAATCCATGATTAAATCACCGGCATCTGAAAATTCAATATCCGAAAGAATGGGCGTTGGCAATGATTCTTCACCGGTTGGTAAAATGGCCGCCGTATTGTTATTCCAGGGATACCACTGATCGGAACCATTTCCCTGTCCTCCAATGACAGCACCTTTTAAATAATTCAGCGGAAAAGTAATAATAGGCAGAGGATTCAATGCCGCAGTAGGTAAAAGGGGATTGGTGATTTCAAAAACATAGGCATACAAATCCGTTGCACCGTTTACAATATTTTGTCCACCAAATTCACCGGTTGTAACTGCACCCACAAATATTTTCCCTCGATGATAACACAAGCCATAGCATCTGAGCATTCCATTATTTGCTACTATTGAAGAAGGTAATGCAAAACTATCAACTTGAATAACGGATTGAGGATTATATGCATTGTCTAGTTCTAAACGATAAACGAGACGGCTGTAAAGATTCGTTAGGAACAAAAATTTACCATCCTCCGAAATATCGATATCCCCCATACCTACCTTCCCAACCTGATCCATGATGGCTGCATCATACCATTGTCCATTCGTTGTACCATCAAGCCCTCTTCCTCCGGGTCCGTTTACACCTACTACTCCATGCCCCTCCGGCAATCCACTTAGCGGGTCAATCGGGCCTAAATAAGTTGCCTGATCTCCAGTTGCATTTATGGTATATGAACTCCCTAAACCAAATGGAACTGCACTTGCTGAGGCACGGGTACGATGACCGTTGGCATCCATATCATAAAATTGAGTTACTGTAAATGCCGATCCGCTTGGCTCAAGCATGTAAATACCTCCTGAACCCATAGGGCCCAGACCGGCAAACCTTTTCAAAAAAGCGGTAGTGAATACTTTGCCGGATTGCTTACTAAAGGCTACGCCCCAACATGCTCCTATTTGTGAATTCAAAGATTGAATTGCCGGTACAATCGTGCCTGTTGTTGAATATGGAAATCCCATAAAAGCCTCCAAACCGGAAGAAATACCGGGCACTAAGGGGTCTCCTCGATTAAATTTTGGCATAAAAACCATTGGGTTGCCCTGCACAATATAATCGTCGGGATTTTGAACTGCAAAATTGACTCCTGAGGTAGAGGAACTGATAAAACGAATATTCTCCCCACCCGCCATCACGGAACTAAAATCCGTATTGGAATCAACACATAAAGTTGGTGTTGAAAATTCAAATTCCAATCGAACCGGAACCGTAAAAGGAATGGTATAGGTGCCATCTGTGGCAGAGTTTGTAGTGGCTATGATCGTATTTGTGGCATCATAAGCGTTGATAATGACACCCCCCAAACCATGTTCATTGCTAGTCGGAGGCACCTGGTAAATACCATCCAAATTATAGTCTCGAAAAACGGTACCAGTTATTTGGGCATTTACCTGGCAAAAACCAGTCAATAAAAGAAACGAGAATAAAAAACGTTTCATGTTTACGAAATTGATGTTGATAAAAAGACATTTACAAGTACATTTTCGTTTGCGAATTTCTGTCATTGGTCGGAACTTTCATGAATTTGTCCCTAAATTTACGTAAATACAATTATTTCTCCTAATCTGACGCCCCAAAGAGATCGACATTTATGAGATACTTACTCAAAAAAACAAAATCAGGGCTCTTTTTGCTCTAAAAACCTGACAAAACACGCGCTTTTTTATTTTTAGTCCAAATGCGTCGGTTATACATAGCATGTATCTTCAAATTCCGCGTCATCGTCCAAGGGCTGTACCATAGTACTACACCTCGAACGCTTCCTTGAATTTGAAGCGCTAGTGAGATAATCAGCAAGCCCTACGTAAAATATCTTTAATGAATTGTATAGATTCCGGCATTTTCGAATGACCATTTGTAGAAAAAGCAATTACCGGTAAATTTTATGTATAGGCTGCTGTTTAACGTGAAAGCATTCGATATCATCGAATTTTGGTGTGAATTGTGCTTATTTAAATGCACGGTAATTTTTTATGTCTCTTCAAAAAGCATGCAGTTCATTTCTTGAACTTTACTTCTCACCGGCATCTTCAACTTTGGTGCTATCGTTCAAGGGCTGTCCCGCACGTGCAGAACTATCCCATGCACGCTTCCTTAAATTTGCAGCGCCGGTGAGATAACCTGCAGCCCCTATGTAAAAATGAACTCTTGAGTTTGGTCAATAGCATTCATGAGAAACTATAAATTCTTGTATGTCTGGGACAAAGATTTTGTTCTAATTTCACCCATTCAGCAGAGTGTATGGATTTAAAAACGTTTTTAGATGAAAAAGTTAGTCAGTTTAACGATCGCAAATTCATTTTAAAAGATCCCATATTTGTACCGCATCAGTTTAATAAAACGCAGGACATTGAAATTGCCGCTTTTTTTGCGGCCATTTTAGCTTGGGGAAATAGAACCACGATCATCCAAAATGCCATGAAATTGATGGATTGGATGGATCACTCTCCACATCAATTCATACTGGAACATCAGGCAACAGATTTAAAAAAAATGTTGGCTTTCAAACATCGAACTTTTCAAGCAACGGATTTGTTGTATTTTATTCATTTTCTTCAACATCACTATCAACGTTTCAATAGTTTACAATCCGCCTTTATGCCTGCAAATCATTCTATTGAAACAACAATGGAAGAGCGATTAAACCATTTTTATAACACTTTTTTTAGTTTGGAGCATCCTTCACGAAGCCGAAAACATATTGCGAGTCCACAACGACATTCAGCCTGTAAACGCCTCAATATGTTTTTAAGATGGATGGTGCGTAAAGATAAAACACAAGTGGATTTTGGTATTTGGGAGAATATTCCAATGAACTCCCTTATCATTCCTTTAGATGTTCATGTTAGCCGAGTGGGCCGCAAATTAGGCTTGATTGAAAACGAAAAGGCCAATTGGCAACAAGCCTTGCTTTTAACGGAGAAATTAAAAGCATTTGAACCGGAAGATCCTGTCAAGTATGACTTTGCACTGTTCGGTCTTGGCATTGAAGAACGTATTTAGGAGCTGCTGTTTAACGTGAAAACATTTGATATCATTGCATTTTGGTGTGAATAGTGCTTATTTAAATGCGCGGTAATTTTTTATACCTCTTCAATAAGATTGTAGTTCATTTCTTGATTTTCACTTCTCACCGGCATCTTCAACTTTGGCATCATCGTCCAAGAGCTGTCCCACACGTGCGGGACTATCCCATGAACGCTTCCTTAAATTTGAAGCACCGGTGAGATAGCCAACAGCCCCTATTAAGGGAATTTTCAATATGAGCTGTACACCAACTTTAAATCATCATTCGCGACAATCACATTTAAGGAGAAGTAAGAAAAAACTTGATTTAGAATTCAACGAAGTTTCCAAGAGCTCATGTACGTTCCGAGTCAAGCAATTCTTAAGAATTGCTTGAACAACACCCTCTTTCAAAATATGCATCATTTGTACGAAGGTTCTTGCTGAATCCATATCAGGGCTCTATTTTTGAGCAACTTTGTTTAAACATACCTCAAACATATTACAAACGCCCATTGAGTACCTGAAAGGGATGGGCCCGCAAAGAGGGGAACTCCTTCGAAAACATCTCAGTATCTTTACCTTTGGTGATTTGTTGCAGTTTTACCCTTACCGATACGTCGATCGAAGCAGTATTCAACAAATCCGTCAAATACAACAAGATGGCCAATTTGTACAACTCATCGGTCGAATTGTATTTTTTGATATTGTAGGACAAGGCCGTGCGAGACGTTTGACGGCCACTTTTAAAGACGCCAGTGGACAAATTGAATTGGTTTGGTTTCAGGGAATCAGCTGGGCAGAAAAACTGATAGCAGAAGGAGGTAACTTTTTGGTATTTGGCAAAGTGAGTTTATTCAATGGATCATGGAATATTAGTCACCCTGAACTGGAAAAACTGGAAAAAGAAAAAAACGAAACCAATCTCGGCCTGATGCCAATGTATAGCAGCAATGAAAAGTTGAAGACAAGAGGCATCACACCAAAGTTGATATCAAAAATGATTCAGGGCTTATTGCCACAGGTTAAACCAACTGACTTGCCTGATTTTTTACCAGAGAACATTTGTACAAAATATCACCTTTGTGATCGATTCAATGCCATGCAGCAGATTCATTTCCCCGTCAACCAGAATGCCATGCAGCAAGCACTTTATCGGTTAAAATTCGAGGAGTTATTCATGCATCAAATAGGCATATGCAAGCTAAAATTAAACCATCAAAAAAGCCGGGGATTCTATTTCGAAAAAGTGGGTGATTACTTTAATCAATTTTACAAGAACCATTTACCGTTCGAATTAACCGATGACCAAAAAAATGTGATACGCGAAATTCGATTGGATACGCAAAGCGGACATCAAATGAATCGTTTGTTGCAGGGAGATGTTGGTAGTGGAAAAACCATCGTTGCATTATTATGCATGCTTCTGGCTATCGATAATGGGTTTCAGGCTTGCTTAATGGCACCTACTGAAATTTTGGCCCAACAACACTTAGTGGGCATACAGGAATTACTGCAAGAAATGCCTGTGCGGGTTGGATTTTTAAGTGGTAGCGTCAAAGGCAAAGACCGAAAAATAATTTTGCAACAACTAGAAGCCGGTGAAATTCAAATTCTGATTGGTACGCACGCACTCATTGAATCAACAGTGGTTTTTAAGAATATAGGCCTGAGTATCATTGACGAGCAACATCGCTTTGGCGTTGCCCAACGCGCACAACTATGGAAAAAAAACGTGCTGCCTCCCCATGTGTTGGTGATGACAGCCACGCCTATACCTCGTACTCTTGCTATGACCAGTTATGGTGATCTGGAAATCTCGGTAATCAAACAACTTCCACCGGGCCGTAAACCCATCAGCACCATACATCGAACGGAAATGCATCGGGCCCGGGTAATGGATTTTATCAAAACAGAAATTCAACAAGGCCGCCAAGCATACATCGTTTATCCTCTCATCGAAGAAAGTGAAAAATTGGATTATGAAAACCTGTATAGCGGCTATGAACAGGTAAAACAATTTTTTCCGGACCACACCTATAAAATAGCTATGGTGCATGGCAAACAACCTATCGAAGAGCGTGAACAAAATATGCAAGCCTTTATAAAAGGGAAAGCCCACATCATGGTTGCCACTACAGTTATTGAAGTCGGCGTAAATGTGCCGAATGCCAGTGTGATGCTGATTGAAAGTGCAGAACGATTTGGCCTTTCACAATTACACCAATTAAGAGGAAGGGTTGGTCGCGGTGCCGACAAATCATATTGTATCCTTTTGACCACGCTTAAGTTAAGCGTTTCAGGTCGAGAACGAATGCGCACCATGGTGGAAGAAACCAGTGGGTTTGCTATTGCAGAAAAAGACCTGGAACTTCGCGGTCCGGGCGATATCGAAGGAACCCGGCAAAGTGGCGCAGCTGATTTAAAACTAGCCGATATTATCAAAGATTTACCCATCATGGAGCAAAGTCGGCAAGCAGCCATTGATATTTTGCTAATAGACCCCGAACTCACCAAACCGGACCATGCCTTATTAAGGTATCAATTATTACAACGACCAGATCAGGAGATTTGGCGTCATATCAGCTAGCCTTAAATATGGAACAATATGAATTTTAATGACTGGTTTTTCTAGTCAGTAGCTTGATGAATATCACGAGACACTATTAAAACGAATGAAATGAATGAAGGAGCCTTTTGAATTAGAAAAATCCTCGTTTCCGCAGATTTCCAACATATTTCGTGATTTTTAAAGAGCAGCCAATTGCGCGCGGAGTTCAGCTAATTTAATGTTTTCGTTTTGGAGATCAGTTTTAAATGAATCCATTTCAATTTGCGCCTCCCCTATTTTTGATTCAGCTTTATTTAAATCTTCTTTGTATTCTTCACCATCCCTCACGGAGTTATTATACTTTTTTTCAGCTTTTGCTGTAGCATCTTCTTGTTTGGAGACTTCTTTTTTTAAGGCATCCATTTGATCCAAAGTTGCTGTTTTAGATTTCATGGTTTCCAGTAATTTTTTCTGGCTTTCCCATTCAGATTTTAAAGCACTTTGTTCAATCGTATTTTGAGAAATTTTTGATTCGGCTTTGGCTTTATCTTTTTGATAAGATTCCTCATCCTTGGAAGCATCCTTTATTTTTTTCTCAACATCTTTTATCACTTCCAATCGTTTTTCGATATCACGATTTAATTGAAAGGCGGTGGCATCTCGCACAAATTTATCAATAAACAAAATGGCATTTTGATAGATCACAGAATCAGTTTCGGGTTTAAAGAAATAATCATAACCACTGGACATTAAAAAATAAAACGTTGTGATAGGTTTACGATCCTCCACGCGATAATACAAATCAATTTTGTTGGGAGAAATTTCAGGAAAGGTGACCCCTTTAAACAAACAATAACCATCTTTGG
>DAIRSC010000054.1:0-4188 GCA_036804585.1 Chitinophagaceae bacterium | reverse complement strand
ATCGCCTGAACCATATTTCAAGTCTGCAAATTTTTTCTTGTAGGCACCTTCAATAATTTCATAAGACATGCCATAATCTGCAGACACACAAGGCCGACTTACTTTATTCAGTTCACTGGTATTTACTTTCGCAATTTGAGCAATGGCATTTAGCCCTAAAACTGAGCAAACGAGCACAGAGAGAAGAAACTTTTTCATGTTTTTTTGTTTAAATAATTGAATAGGATTAAATATGCTTTTCAATGGATAAAGGTACTGCATACGCCCATGAGAGCAGAGATTTTATAAATGTTTATCGTTAATGAGAAATAAAATATTCAGAATCGGATTACTTTTAGGGCCTTAAAATTTCAGCCCATTGAGTGTACGTAAACTTGCAGGACAGACGATGTGGTATGGCCTGAGCAGCATCGTCGGACGGTTTATCAATTATTTGCTTACCCCTTTACTCACGGTTTTGGGAAGTACGCAATATGGCGAGTACACCACTGTATACGCCTATATCACTTTCTTTAATATCATTTTCACCTATGGCATGGAAACGGCCTATTTTCGTTTTGCCCGCGACGAAGATGAATCCAAAGTCTTTAATACTTCTTCTACTTCCTTGCTACTCACCACATTACCATTAGTCGCTTTGATGATTTCACTGCAAAATCCTTTGGCTGTTTTATGGTCGGTGCCAAAACATCCCGAATATGTGGTCCTCTTTGCCTTAATTGTTGGGCTGGATACCCTGGCTGTAATCCCTTTTTCCAAACTCCGCTTCGAACAAAGACCGGTGCGTTTTGCCTTCATCAAACTCTGTAACATTTTGTTGAATGTGGCCCTGGTCATCTTCTTTATTTATATTTGTCCGTGGTTGCATAAAAATCAGATTGCAGTGGGCCTGATGCAATGGTACAATCCGGAATATGGTATTGGATATGCCTTTGTTGCCAATGCCTTTGCCAGTGGACTCACCTTATTGTTGCTTTGGAAAGAAGTTCTCAAATTCCGATTTGAACTCAACCCGGAGTTATGGAAGAAAATGATGGTATATGCCCTCCCTTTAATCATTGTTGGATTTGGTGGAATGGTGAATGAAAGTATCGACCGGGCCATGCTGCCCAAACTACTAGAAGGCTCCCTTGAATATAAAAATTCGCAAAATGGTATCTATGGTGCAAACTATAAACTGGCTATCCTGATTGTCCTTTTTATTCAGGCCTTCAGAATGGGTGCAGAACCTTTCTTTCTGAAACAGTCAGCCGAAGCAAATGCACAAATCACTTATGCCCGCATCATGAAACTTTTTGTGATTGTATGTTCATTTTGTTTTCTGGGCGTGGCCATGTTTTTAGACATCTGGAAATATTTTATGCGGGTGGATGTCAAACCGGAATATGCAGCCGGATTGGTTGTGGTGCCCATCCTCCTTATGGCAAAACTACTTTTGGGAATCTATTACAATTTATCTATTTGGTACAAAATTTCAAACAAAACCATGACAGGTGCCTGGATCACTTTGGGTGGGTCTTTAATTACTTTAGGTGTCAACTTTTATTTTATACCGCAATATAGTTTTGTGGCCTGTGCATGGGCGTCTTTATTGTGTTATTTGTTTATGGTACTGAGCAGTTATTGGCTTGGACAAAAACACTATCCCGTTCCGTATGATGTAAAAAGTATTGGCTTCTATTTAATACTGATGTTAGGTGTTTATGGCATTCATGTCTTCATCGGACATTATCTGGAATCCACGGCACTTCATCTTGCAAGCGGACTGGTATTGTTTACGATTTACACCTACCTAATTGTTTTCCGTTTCGAAAGAAAAACTTTTCAGGCATTTCCAATCATCGGCAAGTGGATTCCTTAATTAAATGGCTGAGTAAAAAGCATCAAACCTTCTCGGCTTACTTACCCTATTTTGATTTTGTGTATTTCTTTTTCTCTTTTAAGGTTATTGCTTCATTTAATCTCAAAAATCATTTTAAAAAGTAAAAATGATTTGCAGTTTCTAAATTTTTTGTTAACTTCGAATTGTTCAATTCAAAGTTGTCACCAAAAATTAAACATCTGAAAACTCCTTCCTTCCTTCCTTAGGAGATTAAAATTTCTCCTTTTGATTTTTGTCACAATTCCTTCCTTACACAGCCAAGTAATTCTTTTCAGTAAACATTATAATCACAATATTAATTCGGGAACAAACGAAATATTTGATTTGGATGGCAGTTACGTTATTGAAAAATTCTACCCTACATCGCTTTTTCCTTTTGAAGGAACTATTATGTTTCAACCTATTCGGCATACGATAGCACCTGGTTCAGTTAAACTTCAGGTATCTTTGCAAGACCAGAATGGATCTGTTGTTGTTTCACGCACTTTTGGACTACCGCTCACAATGGGGAACAGAAATATGGTGCCAATATCTTCAGCTAGCAATAGTTTTATTAATCCAAATACTGGCCAATTGGAGAAATTTTATATTGTTACTGGTGTAACAAGATCTATCACTTCTCCTCAAATTAATCGATATGATACTTGGTATTTAATCATAGATCAAAATCTGGGCAATTATTATTTGGGGACATATCGTGCCACTTCATCTTTCCTTAGTCCTGCAACGCCCACCTCAACTTTTACCACAGATGTGTGTGCCGTTGAAACTAAAAATGGAATTGCATTTGCACTCACTGGTATGTATCTTTCTGGTCGCGAGAATCCAGATCCTATAGGTATATCCACAACTCCCCGGACTCTGTTCATTGTAGAAATTGACGAGAACGGGAATATTGCAAGTGACCGTGAATATCAAGCTACCGATGCTGCCACAAATCTCCAAGTCGACAATTTTTTTGTAAATAGAATCATAGAACTACCTAATTCTTTAGCTCCCAATGATGGATATATGATTGGTGGAACCATGAGAGGAAGTATAGTAAATTTTGCCAACGCTTATTTTGGCCTTCGTGTTGACAATTCTTTAGCGACCCTTTCTTTTGCTTCTAAAGAATTATCAAACTCCCAGAGCATATTAAGCATAGGTGATTTTATTTTTGACAACAATACTCAAGAAGTTAGAATTATTGGCACTATCACAAACGCAGAGTCTGTTAATCATGCCTATTTTGCAGATAAAATGATTAATGTTTCACTGCCAATAATTAATTTATACTCGGACTTATGGAATGGCTCACCTGATGTGTTTGGCATGTTCAATTTGCCAGCATCCGATTTAGAAGGATATCCAAAGGTTGGCAGCCTAAATCCAGAATATGACGCAAGGAATACTGTAACGGGAAGTCTGCGTGAAGGAGGAACGTTTAACGGAACATTATTTACTCCTGTACTATTTAATGTACGATACGATGATGTTTCATTAGATAATTGGACAACCAATCAAGCTCCGGATATATTTACTTATTACAGAATTTTCGGCTCAAACCCGGGTACGAACTATTATAATGCACTCAATTACAATCATCCATGGTTTCCCGATCATTGTTCCTATTTATTCGACTACACGAATCAGCAATATTTGTTGGGGGGATTAACACACCACCCGAATGCAATTTTCCCTGATGATTATCCTGTATTAAACTTAACCGACAATCAATATTTTAATGAATGTATGTTTGAACCAAAGGCATTTACACCAATGCTTGTTCAACTTAACAATGTAACTTCAACTCTGAATATTAATGATTTGCCTCCAATTTCGAGTTTCGCCGATGATCAGCAATTAGTGCTTTATACTTGGTTTAATGATAATGTAGATATTGATTGTATTCAACAACAAAACTTCAAAAACATAAGGAATTCAAATTTGATAAAGCTCTTTAGCAAAGAAAAATCAGGGTTATATGAATTCGAGAGAATTACAGGTATTTTTACGCAACTTGATATTTTCGATATTCAAGGAAAAAAAATAGGATGCCAACATGAGCGAAATTCTAAAATTAGTATTGATCTAACTTCGTTCCCAAAAGGCCTTTATCTTGTCAGATTGCAGTTCGAATCAGGCGAAATCCAAACCTTCAAATTAACTAACTAATGAATTTAAAATTGACTTTGGTTTGGCTGATGTTTATACCTTTTTTTATCTCAAAATATTCATCGGCCCAAAATTTGGTTAACTACCAATGTGAAGGGGGGAGTGAATTCGTTTTAAAACATAGGCCGGACATATCTGATTCTACCTAT
>DAIRSC010000053.1:0-12334 GCA_036804585.1 Chitinophagaceae bacterium | reverse complement strand
AAAACGAACCCACGCTCGGACGTCTTCAAAAACTCCACCAACTCCGCCACCTCCACCAGAACTGTTCCCGCCGCCCCAACTTCCACCTCCTAACCAACCACCGCCTCTCCAGCCGGAATCATCATATTTGTAGCCACGGCGACTTACATACACACCTTTGGCTCTGTTCATGAGGTAGAAAAAAAAGAAGAATAATAGTCCAAACATGATAATTAAAAACACCCCCATCCATATAGGCACTTGTTTTGCTTCCATCGACTCATCTTTGGTAAATTCACCTCTTGCTGCAGCCATGATGGCTTCGAGTCCGGCATCAAAACCACCATAATAATTGCCTTCCTTGAAGCGGGGTATGATGGAGTTTCGAACAATTCGACCAACAACGATATCCGGCAAAACACCTGATAAACCGCTACCCGGCGCAATCCAAATTTTTCGATCACCGGAAGAAGCCAGCATCAACACACCATTTTTTTTCTTGGCTTTTCCAATATCCCATTTTCGGCCGGTTTCTAAAGCATATTCACTTACTTCCATACCATTTAATTTGGAAACAGTGACCAGTACGATTTCGTTACTGGTGTTTTTTTCATATTTTAAGAGTTTACTTTCCAGACTAAATTCTTGTTCAGGGCTGAGCATATCTCCAAAATCATTCACCAACATCGGGGGATTCGGTGGATCGGGTATGAATGTATGAAATCCATTGGCATCCAACTGACTGAACCCATTCGAACTGGTGATCACAAAGGTCATTAACAACCAGAAGTGTTTTGTCCAACTATTTGCCGAAAATAATTTCATCGGGTAGTTCATTTTTATTTTCGCTATGCAAAGGATAATGCTGTGTAAGGAGTATCCCAACTGCATCTATTGCTCCGACAAGTCCATCCATATAAGCTTTTTGATGAAAGTTTTGCGCTAGCTTTTTTGCTTCCAATTCCCAAAATCCGGGGTCTGCGTTTTCAAAAATGCCTTTGTCTGCATACAACGCAAAATCATGATCGGCATAGGCCAGATAAATAAGCACCGCATTTCGGTTCACCGTATGGAACATTTTTAATTCATGAAAAATTTCAGCGGCTCTTCGAACCGGTTCCATCCATATGCAATGCATTTCAATGTATATGCGAATTTCTCCTGAAGTGCCCGCCTCACTGGCTTTGACCCTTTGTTGAATGGTCTGGATTTCAGATTTTGAAAACAGCGGAGTGCTTTTGCGAAACCACATGCCTTAGAATTGAACGGTCGGTGCTTTTTGCGCGCTCGGGTCTGCTTCAAACATTGGTTTAGCCTTCATGTCAAAAAGTGACGCAAATAAGTTTAAAGGAAACCGACGGGCTTTGGTATTGTATTCTTTCACAGATTCATTGAAATCGTTGCGGGCAGTGGTAATGCGGTTTTCAGTCCCTTCCAGTTGAACACTTAAATCGCGAAATTGTTCAGTGGCCTTGAGTTCGGGGTAATTTTCGGTAATCATCATCAATCGCCCCAGGGCCTGACTCAATTGACCCTGTGAGGCCTGAAACTCTTGCAATTTTTCAGGGGTTAAGTTATTCGCATCTACTTTCATCTGAGTGGCTTTGGCGCGGGCTTCGATCACATCGGTAAGGGTTTTTTGCTCGAAATTGGCAGCACCTTTCACTGTATTCACCAAATTGGGTATCAAATCGGCTCTTCTTTGATACTGTGATTGCACTTTGGCCCATTTTTCCTTTACATTTTCATCCATATGAACCAGTCCGTTATAGTCTCTCCATGCCCAAAAGGCCAATACACCGACGATAATAAGCAGGGCTAATAATCCTTTTTTCATTTTTAGGTTCGTTTAAGATTTTTGCGATATCAAATGATTAAACAAAGAAAATCAAAAAAATGCTTTTAAATGTAAAAATCTTATAATACTTTTGGCACGTAAAACAAAAAAAAATATATATGAAAAAATTGATTATTTTCTCGTTGATGATAGTATCAGCGCTTTCAGTGGATGCTCAAAGAAAAAGAACGCGTACTGCTACTTCACAAGGTAATGTGGTTGTTCGTTTAGGTTTTGGCGTAAATTCAGAAAAGGTTGATCCAGATTTAGATCCGGTTTATAGAGAAACAAGAATTTCATTTAATCCCACGGTAGGTTACATTGTTGTTGACAACCTGGAATTAGGTGTAAATTTTGGCATCTCTAACTCTACCATCGAGGATGTCATGACTCAGTCTCCGGTTCTGTCAAAAACGGATATGAGAGCTACAGACGTTAACTTTGGTGTTTACGTTCAAAAATATTTCCCATTGAACAATTGGTTTGCGTTCTATACATCTGCTAACTTAGGTTTATCTACAGGTTCTTTCGAGACAGATGATGTTAATGGTGCTGTAACTACACCTGTTCTATCTCAATCTGGTATTCGTAATGGTGTTGGTGGAGCAGCTAATTTCGGTTTCTCTTTCACGCCGTACAATGCATTGGCATTGCAAGCTGATATCGCTGGCTTAGGTGTAGGCTCAATGAAAACAGATTATGATGGTGCGAATAACACTGTGAATACAACAAATGCTGGTTTCAATGTTTGGCGTAATCCATACAACATGTCTATTGTTTGGTATTTCGGACGTGGACTTTGGAAAAAATAATTGCTCATGTAGCATGAGAAAGGCCACCCTTGAGGTGGCTTTTTTTGTGAATGATTGTTTGTTTCATTTTACGAACCTTTTAAAAGATATCTTTCTTTAAGTTGATGCTTGTAAATCGCTTCATTGTTTATTTCTTGGTACTGATTTTTGCTGCGTGTCCTGCCCTTGCACAAAGGCATTTAAATATTGTACGTTTGACGCAGGAGCCTAAAATTGACGGGCAAATCAATGATGCGGTTTGGCAAGGTATTGAACATAGTGAGGGGTTTACCCAAACAGTTCCAAGCCCCGATCAACCTTCGGAATATCGCTCTGAAGTAAGAATGGGCTATACCAATCAATCGATTTTTATTGCCGCAAAATTATTTCAGCCTGCCGCTGTGCACAGCTTACAACTTTCTCCGAGAGATGGATTAAATCGGATTAATGCGGATGTATGCAGTGTTTTTTTAGATACTTACAATGATCATCAAAATGGTTTTGCCTTTCGGGTGAGTAGCAAAGGGGTTCAGCAGGAAGAACGTTTGTTTGAAGGGGATGAATATGGTGATAATAGCTGGGATGCGGTTTGGAATTCAGCAACCCAAATTCAGGAGGATGGCTGGACGGTGGAAATTGAAATTCCTTTTTCAGCCCTGCGCTTTTCCGAACAAAAAATTCAGTCCTGGGGCATTAATTTTTTAAGATTGGTGCGTGCAAAAAATGAAAGCAGTTATTGGAATCCGGTAAATCCTCAGAAACAGGGGTTTTTGGCGCAATCAGGTATTTTAGATGGGCTCGACAATGTTCAGCCGCCTTTACGATTGTTTTTATTTCCATATCTGTCAACCGGATATTTTAGTCAACCCTTTCAAGGTCAAAGAGAACATCGATGGTTAAGAAGTGGAGGATTAGATGTTAAATACGGAATCAATGAATCTTTCACCCTGGACCTTACGCTGATTCCCGATTTCTCGCAAGTTATTTCTGATAATGTTATCCGTAATTTGTCGCCTTTCGAACAACAACTTACAGAGAATCGACCATTTTTTACAGAAGGTACTGAACTCTTTAATAAACTCGGTCTTTTGTACAGTCGAAGAATAGGTGCTCAACCGGAAGGCTATCAACAGATTCGATCCACATATGGCGATACCTCTCAATTTGAAATCGAACGTAACCCCAATATTTCTTCTCTGTATAACGCCTTTAAAATTTCAGGGCGAACGAAACAAAAAACTGGTATTGGTATTTTTAATGCTTTAGGAGCGCCTGCTTATGCAAGAATTCGGGATAAACAGAGTGGACAAAGATTCTTAAAACAAACCGAAGGACTCAATAATTTTAATGTATTTGTTTTGGATCAAACCCTAAAAGGGCAATCGTTTTTGAATTTGACTAATACCAATGTTTATCGAAATAACAGTCAGACGATAGCCAATGTGAGCGCCATTAAATGGAATCATTTTTTTCGTTCCGAAACTATGGTGTTAAGTATATTTCCGCGAATCAGTGCCATCGAGAATTTGTCAAAAAAATGGTTCACCGGAAGTGCTCTAGGTATTGAACAATCAAAAATTTCCGGCAGGTTCAGATATACCATTGGGTTTGATTACTTATCACCTCAATATGATCAGAGTGATCTCGGTATTCAATTTGATTATAACAATAGTAAACAGTTTTTGCAATTAGCCTGGAGAGAAAACAAACCTAAATCACCTCGCTTACAGTTGTATGAAATAAATACCACCCATCAATGGCATTGGAATACCCAACCTTATTCCTTTAAATTTTATCAGGCAGAATTAAGTACTTTTCTGTTGTTTAAGAACTTTTGGGATATGACTTTTTCGTTGGAAAGCAAACCTTATACCCCTATAGACTATTATCAATTTCGGAGCTTTGGTAAAAAACTAAAATTATTTCCTTACCTGTTTGGATCATATAGTGGGAGCTCAGATAGTCGAAAAAAATTATTCTGGAGTTATTATTTTGGCTACGGTCATGCCGGCGAGCCACATACAGGGTACATTTATACAGAACAAGGATTGCGTTATCGTTTTGGTCAAAAGCTGGTAGTGAAACTGACCATGTGGTATAAAAACGATCAGAGCAATCTTGGATACGAAACCAATAATTCGGCAATCAATGAACCTCTCGCCGGCCGTAGGGATGTGAAAGAAAATTCTGGAGAACTCAGCTTGAAATTGAACCTGAGTCCTTTGATGAACTTTACAGGCCGTTTCAGACATTATCATTCTCGTATTCGCTATATTTCATTACACACATTGTCGGAAGATGGTTCCTGGAAAAACAACATTCAAAATAATATGGGCGGTTTGGATGAGAATTATAATCTACAAAATGTGGATATATTTTTTAACTGGATGTTCAGGCCCGGCAGTCGGATTGTTCTAAGTTATAAACAGTGGTTGAATGATGCGTATATTTTAAATGAGCAAAGAGACAATTCCTATTACCGGAATGTTTCACAAATTATTCGTCACCCTAAGGCTTTTGAACTTAATGCAAGGGTGATCTTTTTTCTCGACTATAATACGCTTAGAAAGAAAAAAAATATATAGACACCATAAAGCCAACTTCCATTCAAGTACTTTTGTTGCTATGATGAAACTGAATGATAGATTGACCTATCTGGCCGTGATTTTTATTTTTTGTTTCAATGTTTTATTCCATTCTCTTTCTGCCAATGCACAATCACTTACCCAATCGGTTCGTGGTGTGGTTGTTGATCAGGTGAGCAAGCAGGCATTATCGGATGTTACCGTGATGTGGCAGCAAGGGGCCTTGAATGGTGGGACTAAAACGAATGAGCAAGGTCGCTATGAATTAAATCAGGTTCCGGTTGGTCGTATTCAATTGCAGTATAGTTTACTGGGCTACGGCACGGTTATTTTGAATGAAGTGATGCTCAATACGGGTAAGGAGTTGATTCTTCAAATTGAAATGGAAGAGAGGGTGGTGTCCGGTAAAACAGTGGTTATCCGAAATAAACGCGACAAGAATCGACCGATGAATGAAATGGCTTTTGTGAGTGCAAGAATGTTTAGTGTGGATGAAACAAATCGTTACGCGGGTTCGCTCAATGACCCTGCAAGAATGGCACAAAATTTTGCCGGTGTTCAAGCCAATGGGGATACGCGGAACGATATTATTATTCGTGGGAATAGTCCCTTGGGTGTACAATGGAGAATCGAAGGAATTGAAATTCCGAATCCCAATCATTTTTCTGGAATTGGTACTTCAGGTGGCGCTATATCAATTTTAAACAACAACAATCTGAGCAATTCAGATTTTTTAACCGGTGCATTTCCGGCACAATATGGCAACGCCATGGCCGGTATTTTTGATTTAAGGTTGAGAAACGGCAATGATAAAAAACGGGAGTATACTGTGATGTTTGGAATGAATGGACTGGAGGCCGGGGTAGAAGGGCCTATCCAACAAAAACAAGGGTCATCATTTATTGTCAACTATCGTTATTCCACCTTAGGCGTATTTGATGCTTTGGGGATTAATTTCGGAGCAGCTTCCGTTCCCAGATATCAGGATGGCGTGTTTAAAATGCATTTACCCTCCCGTAAAATGGGGGTCTGGGATGTATTTGGTCTGGGTGGATATAATACTTCTTCTTTTTACTCCAAGGATTATGATACCACAGGCCGAAAATTAAACCCACTTCCGAAAGGATTTAATACCAGTTTTGATAATTTTATGGGCGTTGTCGGTTTGACTAATACCTATCGGTTTTCAAATAAAATTTACGGTCGTGGCATATTGACTTATTCATTAAATGGAAATTTTACAAAAGTGGATAGTTTGTTTGATCAGGAACTTCAGTCAATCGACTGGCTAAATCGTGTTTATCGTGAGGATAAATTATCTGCACAATATGTCCTTTATGCCAAGTGGAATACCAAGCATAATACACAATTCGGCATTTACTATAACCGATCCTGGTTCGTCTTGAAAGATAGTATTTACCTGACTGCACTGCAAACCTATCGACGTATTCTGGATGAAAAAGGAGCTGCCGATTTGATGCGTATTTTTATACAACATCAGTACAGACCATATGATAAACTTTCTGTCGTTGCAGGTATACATGGGTTGTCATTTATATACAATCGACAAACGGTACTCGAGCCCCGACTAGGTATTCGATATCAGCTGCGTTCGAATGTTTGGTTCAATGCGGGCGCTGGAATTCATCATCAGCAACAACCCATGATTACTTACTTTCATCGTATTCGTTTAAGCAATGGCACAGATACTGTTACCAACAAAAACTTAAGATTTAGCAAAAGTGCTCAAGTTGTTGCAGGTGTGGATTGGCTTCCATTTAAAGATATTCGTTTAAAGTTTGAAGCTTATTATCAATCCATTTCAGGTGTACCCATCGAACGAATTTCATCCTCATATTCTTTATTGAACGAAGGAGCCTTTTACTATTTTATCAATAAACCTTTTTTGCAAAATACAGGAAAGGGATATAATCAGGGTGTCGAACTAACTTTGGAGAAATTTTTCAGCAAACAATATTATTTTTTGGTCACGGCTTCTTGGTATGAATCCAAATATCAAGGCAGTGATGGAGTACTCAGGCATACTGCATTTGATGGAACTTATGCAGCAAATATTCTCTTCGGATATGACTATCGACTGGGTAGAAAAGGACTGCTAAGTTTGAATGCAAAGGCTACTTTTTTAGGCGGTAGAAGGTATACACCCATTGATGAAAATCTTTCTCAACTTGCTCAGGATGCCGTTTTTGTAGATTCTTTGGCCTTTAGCCAACAACATCCTGCCTATTTCCGTCCGGATATCCGAATTGCATATCGACTCAACTGGAAAAAGATTTCTCAGGAATGGGACTTGAATATCAACAATTTTATTGACCGGGATAATATTCAAGCGTTGGAATATGATCGTACCAATAACAAAGTAGGCTATAGTTATCAGCTAGGATTTTTTCCGGTATTACAATATCGACTGGAGTTTTAATGAATCGAATGGATAATCAGGTTTTACTCGAAGCAGAAACCATCTGATGAAGTTTATCCATTTCCGCTGCATTTAAATGGCGCCATTTCCCGGGTTTAAGGCCTTCTAATGGAATATGCATAATTCGAATCCGTGTGAGGGTTTGTACTTCGTATCCCAGATATGAACACATCCTTCGGATTTGTCGATTGAGCCCTTGGGTTAAAACAATCCTGAATTTTTTATTCCCTTCTTTTCGTACTTTACATTTCATGGTGATGGTATCCAGAATGGGGATTCCGTTCGACATTTTTTCAACAAAATCCGGCTTAAGTGTTTTGTCTACCGTAACTATATACTCTTTTTCATGTTCATTGCCGGCTCGTAGAATTTTATTGACAATATCACCATCATCGGTTAATAGCAGCAAACCCTCTGAGTCCTTATCCAAACGCCCAATAGGGTATATTCGTTTCGGATAATTTATAAAGCGAATCACATTGCTCGGATCCTTGGGGTCGGTAGTTGTAGTAATTCCTGCCGGTTTGAAAAATGCGAGATAGGTAGCTTGTCTATTTTTTTTAACCTTTAACCATTCATCGTCTACAAAAACTTTATCGCCAATCTGTACTTTGGAGGTGGGTAAGGCAATGCTGTCATTAATCATTACCCGACATTGATCGATGAGTTTATCAGCCTCACGCCGCGAACAATATCCGGCATTACTGATATACTTATTAATTTGAATGCCTGAGTCTTTCTGCATGTAGATTCAAAAATAGGCCTCAGGATTCATTTTTAGAAGAATCTTATGAACTTCCTGATACGCATCCTGTATTTTCTTTGTTTTTTTTCTATCTTGCTTGCTGATGATTTCGGCATTTCTGATGAATGGGTCGGAACGGAATTTGAGTTAAAATAAATTGGAATGAAAAATCAAAAATCAATCATCATTGCTTTGTTGATCTTAGGCGTGATTTTGGGTTTGCATGTATTGCAAGTCAATACATCTTTTGCGCCGGAATGGGTCATGCAAATGATTCGAATGATTGGGATTGCATATTTTCTTTATTATGCATGGCAACGCAAAAAGCTACCAACCTGGATTTTGGTATCCATGTTGATGGGTATTGAAATCGGATATGATTTACCTGAATTGGCGGTTAAATTGGATGTCTTGAGCAAAGTTTTTTTGAAACTCATCAAAACCATTATCGCGCCGCTCATTTTTGCAACACTGGTAGTGGGTATTGCCGGTCATTCTAATTTAAAACAAGTGGGACGAATTGCCTGGAAATCTATACTCTATTTTTATGCAGCAACCACTGCTGCATTGTTCATTGGTTTAGCTGCCATTAACCTCACACATGCGGGATCAGGCATCACATTGCCTGCTGATATTAATCAAGAAATGCCCAGCGTTCAAAAGCAAAGTTGGCAGGAAATGATTCTACATATTTTTCCGGAAAATATCGCCAAATCAATTGCTGAAGGTCAGGTATTACAAGTTGTCATTTTTAGTATCATTTTTGGAATTGCACTAGCGATGCTGAATCAACGAATGAAAAGACCAATGTTGGAATTTTCAGAAAGTCTGGCCGAAACGATGTTTAAATTCACCAATATCGTGATGTACTTCGCGCCGGTAGGTGTTGGAGGTGCTATTGCTTATACGGTGGGTAAAATGGGAATTGGTGTTTTATTACACGGCATCTATCTCGTATTAACACTATATGGAGCATTGTTGGCTTTTATTCTTTTGGTATTGTTGCCTATCGCTTTTTTTGCGAAGCTCAATTTAAAAAATTTGTGGAAGGCGGTGTCTGAACCCTTTACTTTAGCTTTTGCAACGGCTTCTTCCGAAAGTGCTTTGCCCAAAGCATTAAAGAATATGGAACAATTTGGAGTGCCCCGAAAAATCGTTTCGTTTGTCATGCCACTGGGGTATAGTTTTAATTTGGACGGTACAACTTTGTATCTTTCCTTAGCAAGTATTTTTGTGGCACAGGCTTGTGGAATGGATCTGGGTTTTGGACAGCAGTTGTTCATTGTTTTCACCTTAATGATTACGAGTAAAGGGGTGGCAGGTGTGCCAAGGGCATCGTTTGTTATCTTACTGGGTACAGTCGCATCATTTGGTATGAAAGAATGGCCACTTTATATTATTTTAGGAATTGATGCGCTCATGGATATGGCCCGAACCAGTGTAAATGTTTTAGGAAATTGTTTAGCCAGTGCTGTTGTTGCGAGATGGGAAAATGAATTGGATGAAAAAAAGATGAATAGTGATGATGTATTAAACAATGCCTATGATGAAATTCCGGTTCAGCAGATAGGTCATTAAAAGACATGAAGAATATATATTACATTGTATTGATACCATTGGTTTTCGTGGCCGGTATGCTTTTGTATTTTGGATTTGAAATCTATCGGAGCATAGCACTCGTGAATGTTTCATTACTCTTATCATTATTTTGGTTCTATTCATTCGGAACCTTCCGATATAGTCGGACCAAGCCTATGCTCATATTGGTATTCAATATGGTTTTTGGCGGCTTATCGCAAATGGCGCAGGCACTTCCTCAGACTATATGGCTCACCTTAATTCCGGCATTCGTTTTCTTGTTTATTTATTTCCTACATTATTTCCGAAAACCCATCAAGAAAACACTTGATCGCTTTATTTTGGCCGTGATTATTTTAATTATCCTCTCTAATTGTAATCCTTTCGTGGAGGAATTATGGTGGCTTGCTGAATGGTTTAACTTTGGGTATCTGTCTTGCGTTCTGATTTGTTTGATGCTGATGATCGCAGAAATGAAAGAATGGCCAAATTGGGTTTATGTGAGTAAGCCTCTTTTATTGAATCTTTTTGTATCGTTGGGTTACCGGAGACCTACGAAAATGAAAAACCGGCAACCGAGCAGAATTCCTCATCATCTATTAAAAATGAAGCACTTCCATGAAATACCATATACTTGTTTTATACTTTAGTCAAACCGGACAATTACGCGATATTATTGACAGGGTATTACTGGAAATGGGGGCGCAATGTGTGATAGAATTTAAGCAAATTGAACCGGAAAAACCTTTTTCTTTTCCTTGGAATGCCTACGATTTTTTTGATTGTATGCCCGAAAGTGTGCAATTGATACCAGAGCCGATTCATCCTATTCACACCGATCGGGAGGATTATGATCTGGTCATTTTGGGATGGCAGCCCTGGTTTTTATCACCATCTATTCCAATCACCAGCTTTCTTAAAAGCAGCTATGCAAATATTTTAAAAGGTAAAAGGGTGTTGACTATTTGTGGTAGCCGTAACATGTGGTTAAATGCCCATGAACAAATTAAAAATCAACTTCAACAATTGGAGGCGAAACATTATGGACATCTGGTATTCTTTGATCGAAATTCGAATTTGACTTCTGTGCTAACTGTTATAAGGTGGACATTCAAGGGCCGAAAAGAAGCTTCTTCCTGGTTGCCTGAGGCAGGGGTTCAAAAAAATGATATCGCTGCTGCATCGCGATTTGGTCAGCCGATTTTGGATATCCTTCAATCTGGTCAATGGGATATCATGCAAAAAAAATTACTGGATCAACAAGGGATCGAGTTAAAACCGGGGTTGATTGTCCTTGAAAAAAGAGCCATAAAAAATTTCAGAAAATTCTCCATGTTCATTTTAGAAAGAGGCCAACGTGGCGATTTGAGTCGCAAGTCGAGGGTTTTGCTTTTTAAAAGATTGTTATTGGTGGGAGTTTTTATTTTATCGCCTGTCAGTCAGTTAATCGGTAAATTACAGCTGGTATTGAATCATCGCAAGTTGGAAGAGGAGGTGGAATATTTTAAAAATTTAAGATATCGAGAAAATGCACTTTAGCCTTTTCGTTTTTTAGCCTAAACTTTGTTATTTTGCACACGAAATTTCTGATTTGATGAGTGAGGTTTACATTAATCGTATTGCTAAATTCCTGCCGAACGAACCTGTTTCCAACGATCAGATGGAGGAGTATTTGGGAAAGATTGATGGCAGGCCTTCCAAGGCCCGAAGTATTATTTTACGGAATAACCAGATTAAAACCCGGTATTACGCCATTGACAAGCGAACCGGTAAGAGTACCCATACCAATTATCAATTGGCTGCCAGAGCCATCGAAGGTCTCTTGGATGATTCCTTTGGAAAGGACGATATTGAGTTGTTGGCATGTGGATGTGTCGCACCGGATCAACTTTTACCCAGTCATGCAGCCATGGTTCATGGTGAACTAAATTGCCGGCCAACAGAGATTGTCTCGATTTCTACAGCTTGTTGTGCAGGTATTCAGGCCTTTAAATATGCTTTCATGAGTGTAAAAAGCGGCAATAGTGCAAATGCAGTTGCTGTTGGTTCGGAGAAGGTTTCAGGTTGGTTGAAAAGTGATAAATTTAATGCAGAAGCTGAGGATTTAAAATACCTGGAAGAGAACCCGATTATTGCTTTTGAAAAAGATTTTTTACGATGGATGTTGAGTGATGGGGCAGGTGCGGTATTGATGGAGAACAAGCCAAATACTGAAGGGATTTCATTACGAGTAGATTGGGTAGATGTCATTTCTTATGCTAATCAGATTGAATCCTGTATGTACGCAGGATGTAAAAAAAACGACGATGGTAGTTTAACCGGATGGGCTGAGATGACACCGCATGATTGGGGGGCTAAAAGAATATTCGCGTTTAAACT